>DASZUP010000121.1:0-25256 GCA_035547635.1 Pirellulales bacterium | reverse complement strand
CGGTCTGACTCCGAAAGATCGAGTGGCCTTGTTGGCGGTGGACGTCAATGCCGTACGGCTTACCAAGTCGTTCACGTCGGCCGGCAGTGCGGAAATGCAGCAGGCAATTGCCTCCCTCAAGCAGCGCGTTCCGCTGGGTTCGACGGATATGGTCGGAAGTTTGATCGCGGCCGAAGCCGTCTGCCGCGAACTCGGCGACGGCAGCCAGGAACGCTCTGCGATCTACCTGGGCGACGGCATGAGCGTCGCCGGGCTGGTCGGCGACGAGCGACTGCAAGGGCTGGTCGATTCGCTGGTCAAGTCGCGAGTATCCGTGAGCAGCTATGCGATCGGTCCTCGCATCGACGCCGAATTGCTCGGCGCCTTGGCAAATCATACGGGCGGCATGCTGGCCGTCGACTTTGCAGAAATGACGGGCCGCCAGGCGGGCGCCTATCTGGCTGAAGCTGCTCGCGGCTCAGTGATCTGGCCGACTAAAGTCGCCCTGCCGCAGGCCGTTCACGCCATTTATCCTCGGCAAATGCCCCCCTTGAGATTCGATCGCGACACGATCGTGTTGGGCAAGCTGGCTGCGGATTCGCTTGCGGCTCCCGTGGAAATTGAAGTGCAAGCCGAATCGGCCGGCAAGCGGCAGACCATGCGGTGGAGCGTCAAGCCCGAACAGCCGCTGGAAGATCACGCTTACCTGGCCAAGCTGGTGGACAAAGCCGCCGTCGATGGCGGCGTCAAGTTGCCCACGGTCGGTTCCGCGGGCTTGAAGGAATTGCGGCGGATTGCCAGCATCGAGGCCCACGGTTACAGCCGCCTGGGGCAGCAAGCGTTGGCGACCGGCGAATTGGACGCGGCGGAGCAGCTTGCCCGCGTCGCGTCGCGGCTTGATCCTACGAACACCGAGGCAGCGACGATTCAACGGGCCGTGGCCAGCGCGCGCGGCTCGAAGTCCGCCCCGCGCGAGCCGGTGCTCGTCGCCAACCGTCAGATCGCCTCGTCAGGCGCCGACGCGAAAGTCGATGTCCCGAAAGTCGATGACGCAAAAGTGGTTGACGCCGAAGGCGACGACGGCGCACTGGTCGACCAGGTCGAAAAGCAAGAACGCATTTACGTTGACTTCCTCCGTACGGAAACCCGTAACGCGGTCAATCGGGCTCGCGGCATGATGGGCTCGGACCCTGAGAATGCGGTCGGGCTGTTGAAACTGACGCTGGAAAACGTGATGAGTGCGCCGGAGTTAGACCCGGAAGTTCGCTCGCAGCTTCGCGACCTGGTGGAAGCCGCCTTGCACTCGGCCAGCCAGCAAGCCATGGTCAAGGCCGAACGCGATCTGCGCCAAGCGGAGGTCGACGCCGAAAGCAAAGCCCGCGAGCGCATCTCTCGCGAATTGTTCATCCAGGAAGACAAAGTCAACCAGTTAATGGCCCGCTTCAATTCCTTGATGGATGAGGAGCGCTTCCGCGACGCGGAAGCCATCGCCGACATCGCCGAAGAAATGTCGCCGGGCACTCCGGGTCTGCGAACGGCCGAATTGACGGCCCGCATGGTCGGCTACACGTCGGACATGATGGCCGTGGTCGACGCTCGTCATCGCGGCGTGGTCGACTCGATGTTCCAGGTGGAACTCTCGCACGTTCCGCTGGCGGATGAGCCGCCCATTCTGTATCCCGATCCTGAAGTCTGGCAGCTTCTCACCGAACGCCGCAAAAAGTTCAAGGCCGTCGATCTGACGGAAAGCAATCCTTCCGAGGCCAAGATCGTCGCCGCGCTGGATGACAAGACGGAACTGGAATTCGTCGATCAGCCGCTCAGCGACGTGGTGGAGTATCTGAAGGAACGGCACGGCATTGAGATTCAACTCGACACGCGGGCTTTGACCGACGCCGGGTTGGGCAGCGATACGCCGGTGACTCGCAATATCAAAGGGATCAGCCTGCGTTCCGCCCTGCGATTGATGCTCGGCGAAATGGACCTGACGTACGTGATCCGCAACGAAGTGTTGATGATCACCAGCAAGACCGAAGCCGAGAACATGTTGACGAACCGCGTTTACCCGGTCGCCGATATCGTCATTCCGGTTGCTGCGCCTCGGATGGGCGGCATGGGCGGCGGAATGATGGGACGCGGCGGCATGGGCATGGGCATGGGCGGCGGCATGGGGGGCGGGTTCTTTAACGTCGCCCCGGAAAACCTGCCCGGTTTCCGCGCCTTCGGCGTGCAAGATGATCTGAAGCTTTCAGGCAAGTCGAAGCCGGCGCTCAAAGACAAGCCGGTGCAAAAGCCTGAAGCGGGCGCCAAGGCGCAGCCGAATTTGGCGGCCCCGGCGGCCAAGCCGCTGGCCCAGGCGAAGAAAGCCGCGGCGCCCAAGCCCGTCGAGATCGAAATCAAAGAGGGAGATGACCCGGCGGTGGTCTGGAACGACTACTTCGCAGCGCACAAAGGCGACGAGGCGCCCGATACCTCGGCCGTGCGGGAAAAAGCCCGCGAGCTGATGCAGGACCGCAAGTTCGATCACGTGATCGCCTTGATCAGCGCCGCCTTGCGGAACCAGCAAGGACAGCCTTGGATGTTCGAAGCGTTGGGGCTGGCGATGCAAGCCGATCAGCGGTCGAGCGCCGAAATTGAGCGGGCCTTGCTTTCGGCGCTTGATTTCGCCGTCACGACGACGGACATGATGTATTTGGCCCAGTACCTGGCTCGGGTCGGCCTGGAGCAGCGGGCGCTGCAGTTGTTCCGCCAGGCGAGCGAGCTGGATCCCACCTCGCCGGAACCCTACGCCCACGGTCTGCGGCTGGCGCAGCGGCTTGACGATCTGCCGGGCATTCAATGGGCCACCGTCGGCATTCTCAGCCAGGCCTGGCCCAACGATAAGAAGGAGATCTGGGATACGGGTTTCCGAGTGGCGACGGCGACGCTCGAGCGCTTGAAAACCGAGCACCGCAAGAAAGAAGCGAACGAGTATAAGGCCGCCTTGGATCAGGCCCTGGTGCGAGATTGCGTCGTAATCGTCTCGTGGACCGGCGACGCGGACATCGACCTGATGGTCGAAGAGCCCTCGGGCACGATCTGCTCGTTCCGCTTTCCTCGCACCACCGCCGGCGGGCTAATGCTGGGCGATGCCGCGCCCAAGACGGGCCAGCGCAAGACTCAAGGCGCCTCGGAAGTTTACGTCTGTCCGCAAGGCTTTGACGGCACGTATCGCGTCATGGTCCGCCGCGTCTGGGGCAAGCTGGCCGCCAAAAAGGTCACGATCGACATCTACTGGCACTATTTCTCCAAGGCTGAGAAGCGACAGACCAAGCAAGTCGAGCTGACAGACGACGTCGCCGTCGCCACCTTTGATCTGAAGGACGGCCGGCGCAAAGAGCCCTTGGATGAGCACCAAGTGGCCCTTGCCGCAGCGGGCCAGATGATGGTGGGCGGCGTGCTGCTCGCTCAGCAGCTCAACGCGCTTAACGATCCCCAAGCCTTGGGCAACTTCCTGACCGGCACGTCGATGCAGAACGCCGCCGAGAACGGGTTCAATCCCAACAATCCGTTCATGCCGTTCGGCCCGACGAGCGCATTGGGTTACCAGCCGGTGATTTCTACGCTGCCCAAGGGCGCCATGATGATGACCTCGGCGGTCGTTTCCGCCGATCGCCGCTACGTGCGGGTTTCGCCTTCTCCGCTGTTCTCGGGCGTTACCGAGGTCAACACGTTCAACTACGTGACGGGCTCCAGCGGCACCAGCAACGGCGCCGGCGGGGGCGGCTTCGGGGCCGGCGGCGGCCGCGGCGGTCTCGGCGGTTTTTAGTTCCGCTGCTCGCAATCGTCGGCGGCGAACGGCGCAACAAGACGCCTGCGATCCTGACAAATCAGACAAAAGCCTGCCGGCAGCCTCTTGGCGCCGGCAGGCTTTTTCTATTAAATCTCGGCAATCTGGGCCGGGTTTCACTTTTTATCGATTCCGACATGGCTGTTCCCTTGCGTATCGGCGTCATCGGTTGCGGAGTGATCGGCCGCCTGCACGTCGAGCGGCTGAACGCCGACCCGCGGGCTTGCGTGGCGGTGCTCTGCGATCCGAGCGCGGACGCAGCGGAGAGCGTACGCCGCTCATTTGCTCTCGACGCCGTCGTCGAGACCGACTTGCACGCGGCGCTGAGCAAGCATGATTTGCAGGCGGTCGTCGTCGCTTCGCCGACGTTGCTCCACTTCGAGCAGGTTTGCCAGGCCTTTGAACTCGGGCTTGACGTGCTGTGCGAGAAGCCGCTGGCGGCAAGTCGCGAGCAGATCGTCGAGTTGATCGCTCGGCGAGATCGCACGGGGCGACGGCTGGCAGTAAGCTATCAGCGGCGATACAAAGCCCCTTACCAGACGGCGAGGCGTGAATTGACCGAGCGAGCCGACTGGTACGGTCCGCTGCAGGAGGTACACGTCTTCGTCTGCGAGCGCTGGCAACAAACGATTCGCGACACGTGGCGAGACGATCCTCGGGTCGGAGCGGGCTATTTCGGCGATGCCGGCAGTCACCAGATTGACGTGATGAACTTCATCTCCGGCCAGCGTCCCGAAAAGGTGCTGGCGGTAAGCGATCGCTGCGGCAGCCGCGTGGAGATCGTAACCCGAGCGATGGCGCGCCTTACGGGCGGGGCCGGGATGATGGCCCATTTTGTCGGCAACGCGAACCACTGGAGCGAGGATATTCACTTTCACTGTCGCGACGCCGATCTGCTGCTGCGACGTGAGAAGCTGTATCGCGCCAAACAGAATCAATTGGAGCCCATCCTCGATCTGCTGCCCGACAGTTCGCCCGACCAGGCGTTTCTGGATACGCTTATCGAGGGCGCCGAGATCATTGCTCCCGCTGAAGCCGCCCTGCCCATGTACGATTGGACGGCCGGCGTGTTGCGTTCTATCGAGTCGGGCGAGTGGGTAACGGTCTGACCTCCGCGGACGCAAGGATTTGCGCCGTCTGGGTGAAATGCACGAGGTGCGGCGCCGGTCTCAGGCCTGTGGTTACCTCGAGCGCCGCCGCCCCCCGCGTTCGGCTTTTTCACCGAATCTCTTGAGTTCATATCGAATTCGCCTTGAATCGGGGGGCGGCTTCCAGTATCTCTACCCGGCCCGATTGGCGGCCACTGGCGGCACGCGCCGCCGCGGCTGCCGGTCTGCCTTTCTCGTCTCCCTTCTACCTGTTCCACAATCACGGGGTCGCCGCCATGGTCGATATTCGGCTCGACCGGACTGTTTGGTTTCGCGCAGCTCTTGCCGGCGCCGTCATTGCGCTGTGCCAGGGCGCTTGGGCGGAGGCTCAAGGGCCGGGGCCTGGATTAGGGCCGGGACTGTCGTCGGGCTTGCCCGCTTTGCCGGGCGGTGCGGAGCCGGGTTTGCCGCCTTCCGTTCCTACGCCCGGCCTGACCGGGATGACGGGCAAGGAACAGGTGGTCGACGTGCGCGTCGAGGGGGTCGACGAGAAGGATCTGCACCGCGTGGTCAAGTATATCCGCACTCACGCGGGCCGGCCCTTTGACCGGCTGACGGTCGAGAACGACGTCAAGCGGCTGCTGAATTCAAAACGCTTTGCCAGCGCTCTGCCTTCCTATCAGCGAGTCGACGAGAACGGCCTGATCGTCATCTTCCGCGTGGTCGAACGGCCAACCATCCGCTACGTCAAGTACGTGGGCAACACGATCGCCAAGCGGCACCTCGACAAAAAGACCAAGCTCAAGCCGGGCGATCCGCTCGACGCGTATGCCGTCGACGAGGGACGCCGCGCCCTGCAGGAGTATTACCAGGAGAAGGGCTTTAACAAGGTCAGCGTGCAGATCATCGAAGGCACAAAGCCGAAGGACCGGGGCGTGGTCTTCCTGATCAACGAAGGCGTGAAACAGAAAGTCTGGAAAGTCGAATTTCAGAACAATACGATCGCTTCCGACGGACGGCTTAAGACTCAGATCAGCTCTAAACCGCCCATTCTTTATCTGTTCAAAGGCGAGGTCGATCGCGAGAAGATCGACGAGGACGTCCGCAAACTCACGGATTACTACCGGGCATTGGGGTTCTTCAAAGCTCGCGTCGGCCGCGAGCTGATTTACTCCGAGAGTCAGAAGTGGGTCACGTTGCGGTTCATCATTGACGAAGGCCCGCGGTACTCGGTGCGCAATGTCTCGTTCGTCGGCGCAGAGCGTTTCAAAGGCGAGGAGCTCTTAAAGGACACAGAACTCAAGCAACAAGACTTCTTTGACAAGGGCAAGCTCGACCACGACGTCACCCTGATGCAGGACATGTATGGCGGCGACGGTTACGTGTTTGCGGTCATCGAAGCCGAGCCGCGTTTTCAGCCGGACTCCAATCAGCTCGACCTGGTCTACAAGATTGAAGAAGGCGAGCGGTATGCGGTCGGCGCGGTGAACGTGAAGATTGTCGGAGACAATCCTCACACTCGCCGCAACACCATTCTCAACCGCGTCTCGCTGCACCCCGGCGACATTCTCGACACTCGCGAGCTGAGAGCCAGCGAGCGTCGCCTGAAAGCTTCGAACCTGTTTGCCAACAAGAGCCCGGCTGAGGAGCCGAAAATCACTTTCGAGCGTCCCGACCTGGGACTGGAACGGCTGGTTGAAAATCCGGATGCACCGTCCACGCCTCGCGGACAAAGCCCGGATAACGTCAGGACTCCGGCCGGCCGTCGCATGCTGCCGCCCGCGCCCGCGTGGGGCCGGCAGCCCCGCGTTTATCCGCCCTCTCGCGGTCGAGGGGGGGCTCCGTGAGGATGCAGGCAATCCCGGCGGCAAATGGCCGACGCGCGCAGCGAGCCGGATCTGGCGTGCTGCGCGTTGCGCTGATCGGCTGTTTCGCGCTGGCCGGACTACGCGCGGGCCGAACCGTTCATGCCGGCCCCTTTGACCGCACGCCCGTCGGCGGCGCTGGGGTCACGGCAGGCCAGGTGCCGATGGGACGCACCGATCCGACGTCTCTGACCGGCTACCCCCGTAAGCCATGGTCGGAGGCCGGCGCCGCTCCTGTCGTTCAGCCTCGCTATCAATCGCCCGGCGGGGCGCCGAGCGGCGCCGTTCAGCCCGTGCAATACGCGGGCCCCGCCAATCGTTTCAACGCTCCGCCGGCGCAAGGGGCATACCCGCCGGCGGGCGGCTATCCGCCGCAAGGCGGCTACGCTCCGCAAGGCGGTTACGCTCCTCCCGGCGGCGGATATCCGCCGCCGGGAAATCAATTGCCGCCTCAATACGCGCCGCCGGGCGGCTTTGCGCCGAACTATGGGGCGCCTAACGTCGCCCCGGGGCCTTACGGAGCTCCGCCTGGCCCGGTGTATTCGCCTCCGCCGGCCGTTCCGCCCATCGATGGGGTTCCGCCCCGGCCCTTGCCGCCGCCGGGCGGCCCCTTCGGCCAGGACGGACTAGGGCCGGCCGACTCTCCGTTGCTCGAAGGAGAGCAACCGCTGCCGACCGTGCCGATCGACGTGATTGTCAAGGAGCGACAGACCGGCCAGTTCATGTTCGGCGTCGGGGTGAACTCGAACGCCGGTTTGATCGGCAATATCGTCATCGACGAGCAGAACTTCGACTGGCGTAAAGTGCCGACCAGTTGGGAAGATATCCGCAATGCAACGGCGTTCCGCGGCGCCGGACAGCAGTTGCGCATCGAGGCCATGCCGGGTACGCAACTATCGCGCTACGGCATCACGTTTCGCGAGCCGTACCTGTTTGATACCCGAGTCAACTTTGGCGTCAGCGGCTACTATTTCAATCGTTACTATCAGGACTGGATCGAACAACGCTTGGGCGGACGGTTCAGTTTCGGTTATCAGTTGACGCCGGATCTCGCGGCGATCGCCGCGATTCGCCTGGAGAAAGTCCACGTCGGCAATCCGACGATACCGACGCCGCCGCAGTTGCAACGCG
This sequence comes from Pirellulales bacterium, assembly GCA_035547635.1. GTDB lineage: Bacteria > Planctomycetota > Planctomycetia > Pirellulales > JAICIG01 > JAICIG01. Next base: position 17,364 of record DASZUP010000121.1, on the reverse strand, counting down.
TGTTGGGCAACACGGCGCTGTTCACGGGCTCCGTGCAGCTGGTTCACGACACTCGAGACAGCCCGTTCCTGGCGACGCAAGGGCATCGCTTTTCGCTCGAACTGGAAGAGGGCTTCGGGACGTTCACCTTTCCACGCGCCATCATTAATACGCAGAAGTACTTCCTGATTCGGCAGCGCGCCGACGGCTCGGGTCGGCATGTGCTGAGCTTCGTGAACGACACCGGCTTCACCGGTTCGCAGACGCCGATCTACGAGAACTTCTTTGCCGGCGGTTACAATACCCTGCGCGGTTTCTACTTTCGCGGCGCTTCGCCGATGGTCAACGGAGTGCAGGTGGGCGGTACGTTCGAATTCCTCAACTCGGTCGAATACATGCTGCCCGTTACGGCGGACGATTCGCTGCGGTTAGTGTCGTTCGTCGACTTCGGCACCGTCGAACCGTCCACGGAGATCAAGGGCCGGGACTTCCGCGTTGCGCCCGGTATGGGGTTGCGGGTGACGATTCCCGCCATGGGTCCGGCGCCGATTGCGCTCGACTTCGCCTTTCCGGTCAAGAAGGCGCCCACTGACCACACGCAGGTCTTTCAGTTCTTCATGGGCTTCAATCGCTAACTTCCCCTTCGTGATCCTCCAGCGCGGCGCCGTCGCGGAGCTCGCGCGTATTGCGTGCATCTCCGGCGTCTCGCCGCGCCCGGGCGACTCAGGACGCAATGACGGCTGGCCCGGCGCCTTCACAGCTACCGCCGCGGCGGCGAAATCATGGCCCGCAAGCTCAGGCAGCCTGCAAGCTCACGCGGATCGCTCGGCGGCGAGCTGCTTGCCCAGGTTGCTGTGGAACCGGCTGTAGCCGAAGTAAACGATCATGCCGATCCCCAGCCAGCCGCCCAACCGCAGCCAGTTTTCCGACGGCAGCGAGAACATCAACAGCAGGCAGAAGGCAATGCCCGCAAGCGGCACGAACGGGACCAGCGGCGCCCGAAACGGCCGTTCGACGTCAGGATGGGTCTTGCGCATCACCAGCACGGCGCTGCACACAATGACGAAAGCCAGCAACGTGCCGATGTTGACCAGTTCGGAAAGCACGTCGATCGGCAGCAGCGCCGCCATCGCCGCGACCAGCGCTCCGGTCAGCAGCGTCGACTTCCAAGGCGTTTGAAACTTGGGATGAATGGCGGCGAAGAAACCGCGCGGCAGCAGGCCGTCGCGGGCCATGGCCAACAAGATGCGCGGCTGGCTGAGCATCATCACCAGCAGCACCGAGGTGATGCCCGCCACCGCGGCGATCGAAATCAGAAATTGCGCCCAGCCCAATCCGATCGTGCCGAACGCGGCCGAAACAGGCGCGTCCTTGTTGATCTCCTGGTAAGGGACCATGCCGGTCAGCACCGCGGCGACGGCGATGTACAGCACCGTACAGATCACGAGCGACGTGATGATGGCGATCGGCACGTCGCGTTTCGGGTTGCGCGCCTCTTCCGCCTGAGTTGAAACGGCGTCGAAACCGATATACGCGAAGAATATCACCGAAGCCGCCGCCAGCATGCCGACCGGGCGTCCGCCGTTGTCCATCTCTCCGGCCACGTGCCAGCCGAAGAGCTTGATGCCTGTGTAGCCGTAAGGGGCGAACGGATGCCAGTTTTCCGGGTTGACGTACGAGGCGCCGACGAAGATCACAAACAGCACGATGCAGATCTTGACGATCACCATCGCCGCGTTGAACCATGCGCTCTCGCGGATGCCGAGGATCAGCACGCCCGTAATGACGCCCGTGATCAGCAGCGCTAAGACGTCGAAGTAGCTGCCTGTCGAAACGTATTTTCCCAGCTCGTTATCGTACTTGAACGGGGCGCCGGCAATCTGAATCGGCAACGCGACGTGGACGGTATTGAGGAAGTCCTGCAAGTAGTGCGACCAGCCATGGGCCACCGTCGCGGCGCCCACGGCGTATTCCAGCACCAGGTCCCAGCCGATGATCCAGGCGAACAGTTCGCCCAGCGTCACGTACGCGTAGGTGTAGGCCGAGCCGGCGACCGGGGCCATGGCGGCGAATTCGGCGTAGCACAAGGCGGCAAACACGCAGGCCAGGCCCGCAATGACGAACGACAACATCAACGCCGGGCCGGCCGTGTCGTTGGCCGCCTTGCCGACCAGCACGAAGATGCCGGCGCCGATGATGGCCCCGACGCCCATCGCGCTCAGGCCGACGGGCCCCAAGACGCGGCTGAGCCGGTGACCCTCGGTCATTTCCTCGTGCAACGTATCTAAAGACTTTCTCGCAAAGAGTTGGTTTTTCGCCATGGAGCTTGCTTGAAAAGGTTGGATCGGGAGACGTTTGCGGGGTATGGTAGCAGCCGAAGCGACGCGGGTCCACGTTTCGGACCGCTTCGCCCGCCGCCGGGGCCGCACCCGCGACGACTGCGAGATGTAGACGCCCGAGAGGAACGCCGCCCGATGAACGCCGATTTCAAGCTGAGCGGTCTCCATGCCGAGGCCCGACGGCCGGCAGCGAGAATGCCAGCCTCGCCCGCAATCCGCCGCACGGCGACGATCGCGATGACCGCGGCCCTGCTTCTCGTTGCACCGGTCGTCCGCGCAGACGAGATCGGCCGGACGGTCGCCGCGCGGCGGCAGATGGTCGTTTGCGATTCGGAGCCGGCTGCGCGAGTCGGACTCGACGTATTGCAGCAAGGGGGCAACGCCGTCGACGCCGCCGTAGCGACGGCGCTGGCGATGGCGGTGACCTTTCCGGAAGCCGGAAATCTGGGCGGCGGCGGATTCATGCTGGTCTATCCCGGCCAGGACAGAGAGCCGGCCTGCATTGAGTACCGAGAAACGGCTCCGGCCGCGGCTGCTCCCGACATGTTCTCGCTTTCGGATAGCAAGTACGGACACAAAGTCGTCGGCGTGCCGGGAACGGTCCGCGGTCTGGAATTGGCGCACCGACAATACGGCAAATTGCCTTGGAAGCGGCTTGTCGAACCGGCCGTGCGGCTGGCCAAAGAAGGCTTCGTGATTGGCGCTCCGCTGGCCGAGTCGCTCAATCGACTGGTGGCGGCGTCGCCAGATTTTCCCGAATTGCGGCGAGTGTTTGGCAAACATGAGGGTCGCCAACTCTGGCAGGCCGAGGATCGCCTGGTGCAGAATGACCTGGCGCACACGCTGAGCCTGATTGCGGAGCAAGGCCCTGAGGCTTTCTACCGCGGAGAAATCGCCGAGCAACTCGTCGCTGAAATGCAGTCGGGCGGCGGGTTGATTACCGCCAAAGATCTGGCGGCTTATCGCGCAAATGTCCGCCAGGCGGTGCATGGCACGTTCCGCGGTTACGACATCTACGGCGCGCCGCCGCCCAGTTCGGGCGGGACGGCCGTGATCGAAGCATTGAACATTCTGGAGAACTTCGACTTCGACCGTGAAGATCACGCTTCCGCGCGGGCCATGCATCTGACCATCGAGGCCATGCGCCGCGCATTTTGCGACCGGGCCAGACACCTCGGCGATCCCGATTTTGCCTCCGTGCCGACGCATTTGTTGGACAAGGCGTACGCCCGGCAGCTTGCGCAGGAAATCGACTTGGAACGCGCGACTCCCAGCGAACGGCTTAGTCCTGAGATTGTCTTGGCCGGCGAAGGGACGGACACCACGCATTTTTCCATAATCGACGCAGACGGCATGGCCGTCGCGAATACCTACACGCTCGAGTACAGCTACGGCTCCCGAGTCGTCGTGCGCGGCGCGGGCTTTTTGCTGAACAATGAGATGGGCGATTTCAACTGGAAGCCGGGACACACGGATCGCCAGGGAAGAATCGGAACGGCCGCCAATCAGATTGCGCCGGGCAAACGAATGCTCAGTTCGCAATCGCCGACGATTGTCGTGCGAAATGGCCGGCCGGTTTTGATCACGGGCAGCCCCGGCGGCCGCACCATTATCAATACGGTCATCTGCGTGCTGCTGAACGTGCTGCAGTACGAAATGCCGTTGCGCGAAGCGATCGATGCTCCGCGTCTGCACCACCAATGGTTTCCTGACCAGGTGCGCTTCGAAGGATTGGCCGATAAGGATTTTGCGGAAACCTTAGCGCGGCTGCGCGCCAGGGGGCACGCAATTGATCCCAAATCGGGACGCCAGGGCTCAGCCAACTCGATCTGGGTTGATCCGTCCAGTAACCGCTTGCACGGCGCCGCCGACACGCGTCGCCCTGGAGTGGCGGCAGGAGAGTAACGAGCGGCGAGCCGCTGGGGACCCGACAAGGCTCGACCCTACTCGAAACGCACCCCCGGAATGCCGGCGCCGGCCGTGACAGCCCTGTCGCGTGCTACCCCAGACAGACACATCGATAGCGGGCCCGCTCGCGAGCTGTAACGAGATTGTCGCCTGTCACGGCAATTCTGAGGCGACCGCTCATGCCCCTGATGCCGAAAAGAATTACCGAGGCGCGTATTGCGGCTTGCCGGGATCGCCGTATTTCTCTATAGCGGCATCGAACTCGGCGGCGCCCGGCCCGGCAAGGGCCTGAGAGAGTTTGCCACGCAAGTCCCCCCACTTGTCAAACTGGAAGGGCTCGATTATGTCCTCGACAATTGAAGTTGACCAACGTAAAAAAAGAGGGGTAAACTTGGTAGTTTGGAAGACTTGCGATAAACCTACCGGTGTTTCCCCCATGGCAGATGTAGTCGTCAAGCCCGTCTCTTCGTGGTTTGACCGCCAACGGTTCGTCGATTTTGCCTGGACGCTTTACCGTGGCGATTCCAATTGGATGCCGCCCTTAAGAGGAAACCAACGAGAGCTGCTGGGCTATAAGCGTCACCCGTTTCATGACAGCGCTGAGATGCAGACGTTCCTGGCGTGGCGGAACGGCGAGGTCTGCGGCCGCATTGCCGCGATCGTCAACCACGAACATAACCGCGTGTTTCAAGAGAACCGGGGATTCTTTGGGTTCTTTGAAGCGGTCAATGATCAGGTCGTGGCAAACGCGTTGTTCGACGCCGCGCGCGACTGGCTTGCCCAACGCGGAATCGCAGAGGTTCGGGGGCCCGCGAACCCCTCGATGAACTATGAATGCGGTCTGCTGGTCGAAGGCTTCGACAGCCCGCCGACGTTCATGATGACCTATAACCCCCCCTATTACGCAGAGCTGTTCGAGAACTACGGGTTCCGCAAAACGCATGACCTGTTGGCGTTTATCGGCCACAAGGAGCAACTGCCCAAGGTAGAGAGCCAGTTAGGCTCGCTCGCCTCGCAGGCTCAAGAGCGCTGCCAGGCGACGGTGCGTCCGCTGAACACCAAACGCTTCACGCAAGACGTGGAACTGTTTCTTGACCTGTACAACCGCTCCTTGGTAGCCATGTGGGGTTTCGTGCCGTTGCCGGCGGCGGAACTGAGGATGTTGGCCAAGTCGATGCGGCATCTCTTGATTCCGGAACTGAGCCTGATTGCCGAAGTCGACGGCCAAGGCGTGGGCGCCATCATCGGGTTGCCCGACTACAATCCCCGCATTCGCGCCATCAATGGCCGCTTGTTCCCCTTCGGCTTTATTCACCTGCTTGGCAATCGCAAGGGAATGAAGCGAATTCGCGTATTGAGCATCAATGTCGTGCCTGAATACCAGCGCTGGGGCTTGGGCCTGGTGCTGATGCGCAGCCTGGTGCCGAAGGCTATGGAACTGGGCATCGAAGAGGCGGAGTTTTCGTGGGTCTCTGAAGACAACACGATGGCCGTGCTCGGCTTGGAAAAGGGCGGCGCCAAGCTCTACAAGACCTACCGGATGTACGACTACGATGCCGCTTTAGTCGGCAAGATGGCGGAGAGCAGGGCCGGCGAGTTGCTTGCGGATCGCTGAGCGCAGCAGTTTCCTCTCGCCGTGGTCTGGACTTGTCCCCGGCGAGCGACGGTTTTTTTTGCGAGCTCGGCTTCCGCCTCGCTCGTCGCGGCCGGCTCATTCTTCCACCTGCTCAGCACGATACCCGCGCGGACCAGGCCCGAGGATGGCGGAGCGGAAAAGCTTGGGCCGCACTGCCGGAGCTGTGCCGTCTCAAGCTGCACTGGCCGTTTGCGTTTCTGCGACATTGGATCGCTTCGCTCGCGACCAGAGGTCGTGCAGCGACCAGCACAATCCTGGGCTCTCGGTTTCCCGATACGGCGAACTGGCCGGCAGTCTGGCCATCAATCGCCGATGAGCTTCCGGCAGCGCGTGGTAGGGCATCGAGGGAAACAAGTGGTGCAATGCGTGAAACCGCAAGCCCACCGGCCCCCACAGGGCGGAGATCACCGGCAGCCGTGGATAGTTGATTGAGTCGCGCAACTGTTCGACAAAGGTCAGTTCTTCGCCCCGATGATAGAAGCGATGAGCGCCCAAGGTCCGTATGTGATTGATCATGATGATCCCCAGCGCCGTCAAGTAGCCCTGCAGCAACAGCACCAGCGGCAATCGCCCACGAATGAATAGCACGGCGGCCCCTAAGGCATACAGAAAGCAGGCCGCCTCCTGAAGGCGCCAGACTCGCAGTTCCTTGTTCGTGGGCAACGGCCGGATGTAGCCGGGATCCATCACCATCGACGAGGCTCGCTGCTGGACGAAAGTGCGGAATCGGGGGCTGACCCAGGCAATGGGCGTAAACACCAGGAACCGCATCACGCCCAGCACAGGGATCACGAACGGCTGCAACAGATAGGTCAGAATGGCCCGCCGCGGCCCAGTCCCGAGCGGCAGATACTCGCCATCGTCGGGGGTCCCATAGTGCTTGCGGGCATGGTGAGCCATGTGCGAGTAGTACAAAAATGACGGCATCAGAAAGGGAATGCCGCAAAGTAAGTTCCAGGCGATGCGGAAGTTGCGGAACGTTCCGTTGCGCAAGTGAACCAACTCGTGGATAAACAGCGCCGAGCGATAAAACGCCAGGCAGGCAACGACGTACAGCACGCCCTGGGTGACGGAAAGCTGCTCCACGCGGCGTTCCGCTCGAAAGCATGCCATGCCGATGCCAATCGAAAGCAGGAAGTCGGTCCAATAGATGACCGGATTCGGGACGAACAGATCCTTGACGATATCGCGTGCTTCACGAATCGAGAAGTTCGTCGGGCAGTAGGCGCCTTTTGACATACGGTTACCAACTCCGATGCAATTGACCGGCCCGAACGTGCGGCGCGGCGACCAGGTTAGCGGGGGGCCTGCGAACAGCCTCTTTTGAAGAACCACCCAATTTTTGTTGCCAGCTTACCAAAATCAAGCACAAATAGCCTAAACTTCCTATTCGTCCAGCAGCGAGTTTGTCGATAGACTAATTCGCAAGCCTCATGCCAAGGCGCGATGATGCCGGTTTGGCAAGGCTTGCTGACGCACTGGGCAAGGGATAACATAGGTTCAAGGCCCACAACATGTTCCGTCTTGCCGCCTGCGATGGATGCGAAACCAGGTGGGAAATTCCTGACCTCCCCGAAAACCTAGTCCATTAGCATGTTGCTGGCGCAAGACGTGGTCATTACCGGATTGGGCGTGATCAGCCCTATCGGAATCGGCAGAACTGCCGTCTGGAATTCACTATGCGCGGGCCAAAGCGGCGTTCGGTCCCTCTCTTTCTTTGAGACGCCCGACAACTGGCTGCCGTTCGGTGCGGAAGTTCGCGATTTCGACGCCAAGGAATACGTCAAGCCGCGTAAGAGCTTGAAGGTCATGTCGCGCGACATCCAGTTCGGCGTGACCGCGGCCGCGATGGCCAAAGCAGACGCCCAACTGACGGACGGCAGCGTGGATCCGCACCGGTTCGGGGTCACCTTTGCCGCCGACCTGATGCACTGCCAGTTGGAAGACGTCGAGACTGCCTTTCGAGCTTGTATCGTCGATGGCAAGTTCGACTTTAACCTTTGGGGAAGCCAGGCCATGGCGGATATCTTTCCGCTGTGGATGCTGAAATACTTGCCCAACATGCCGGCCTGCCATATTGCCATCGCCCATGACGCCCGCGGGCCGAATAACTCGCATTCGCTTGGCGAGTCGGCGAGTCTGATGGCGATCTCCGAGGCCTTTCGGGTCATCGAGCGCGGGCATGCCGACGTGATGATCGCCGGCGGCGCCAGTTGCCGGGTCCACCCGACGCTGTGGGTCCGGAATTGCCTGTTGCCCGTTTCTTGCAGCACCGCGGAGCCCGCCGCCATCTCTCGCCCCTTTGACGCCGGCCGCGACGGCTTCGTCAACGGCGAGGGCGCGGCGGCATTCGTCCTGGAAACCCGAGAGCATGCCGTGGCCCGCGGCGCCAAAGTGCTGGCCCGCATTCTGGGATACGGCAATTCCTTTGAGCGGCGAATCGAAGGGCGGCCGCCCACAGGGGACGCGACTCGACGCGCCATCACCGGAGCGCTCAAAATGGCGGGAGCGTCTGCGCGAGACATCGGGCACGTCAACGCGCACGGCATGAGCACGATTGACGACGATCGTGCCGAGGCGCAGGCCATTCGCGATTTACTGGGCGACGTCCCCGTGACGGCGCCCAAGAGTTTCTTCGGCAACATCGGCGCTGGAACCGGCGCCGTGGAAATGGTCGTAAGTCTGTTGGCCTTCGAGCACGGTCAAACGCCGATCACGTTGAACTACGAACGACCCGACCCGGAGTGCCCGGTGAACGTAATCGCGGGCCAGCCGCTGGCCGGCGGCCGGCGCACGGCGCTGCTGCTCAATCAATCCGCCATGGGACAGGCCGCCGCACTGTTGATCGCGGCGGAATGACGCAGCCCAAGGCGCCGTCACGGCTGGCATTTAGTGCGCAAGGGTGGGCGAAATAACGCGGTTTTGATATCTTGAGTGACGTTCTTCCAGGCAGGGTCAGCGCCGCCGGGCGATGGACCGCAATCCGTCTCTAGCTTCATTTGCAGGAGCAACGCAAGACTATGACATCTCCTCTGAAAAGCTTGGTTGCCAGCGGCACGAAGCTGTGGTTGGACTCGATCGATCCGGAACTGATCGTCAGCAATCACAAACTGGGCGCCAGCGGCGCCACGTCCAATCCCATCATCATTGCCGACCTGATCAAGACGGGACGCTTTGACGAAGACCTGGACAAGCTGATGCGCGACGGCAGCAGCGACGAGGAGATTGCCTGGAAGCTCACCGATCACCTGGTCCGAAACGCCCAGAGCGTGTTTGCCTCGGTATGGGAGCAGACGAGCGGCAACGACGGCTACGTCAGCTTTGAGCTCGACCCGCTGCTGGAAGACCCGCAGCGTGACATGCCGCACGAGCAGCGCGTGGCGAAGTACATCGAATTGGGCAAGCACTGGGCTGCCGGGCATAAGAACCGCATGATCAAAGTGCCGGCCACGCCCGCCGGGCTCGATGCGCTGGAAACGCTGGCTGCAGCCGGCGTCACGTTGAACGTGACGTTGATCTTCTCCTCGCGGCAGTACCAGGCCGCTCGCGAGGCGATCTGGCGCGGCGCCCAGCGGCGGACCGCCGGCCTCGAACACTTCAAAAGCGTCTACAGCATTTTTGTCTCGCGGCTAGACGTTTACACGGAAAAGGCCGTGCCGCAGCTTTCTCCCGCCGCGCAGGGCATGGTCGGGATTGTCAACGCCAAACGCATCTGGCGAGAGAACCAGGAATTCTGGTCCGACAAGGGCGCGCCGCTGCATCAAGAAATGATTTTCGCCAGCACGGGCGTGAAGAAACCGGAAGATCCCCCCTGGAAATACGTCGAGGCTTTCGCGGGCAGCGACATCGAAACCAATCCGCCCGCCACCAATGAGGCCGTGGAGAAGAGCGGACGCACCATCACGCGGCAGATCGACAAGATGCCGGATGACGGCGTGCTGGCTGAAATCGATCGCGAAGTCGATATCCAGCAGCTCGAGCGCACGCTGATGGAAGAAGGGATCAAGAAGTTCGCGGATCCGCAAAAGGCGTTGCTCAGCCTGATTGGCGAAAAGCGAGCCGCTTTGACCGCGGGTTAAGCGGCGTCCCTGCCTTCGACCTTGTTGCAAGCGGCGGGGCGAAACGCGCCCGCCGTGCGGCGGCAGCGGCTCTATTCGGCAAATCCGCCGCCGGTCGTCAACCGGCGCGCCTTATGCTACGATTCACGGTTTGCGGCGTCGCCGGCATGCCGCACTTTTTGCTTCCGCTAGCAACCGACGGTGTGTCCATGGCCATCGATCCTTATAGTCCATGCCCGGGAGGCACGGGCAAGAAGGTCAAATTCTGCTGCCCCGACCTGCTCAACGAACTGGAGAAGGTCCAGAAAATGGTGGCGGCGGATCAGCGTCACGCGTGCCTGGACTATATCGAGCAGTTGGAAGCCAGGTATCCCAACCGTTCCTGTCTGCTGACCACCAAGGCCCTGCTGCAAGGGCAACTCGGCGACGTTGACGCCGCAAGGCAAACGGTCGACAAGGTGCTCGAAACGCAGCCCGAAAACCCGGTCGCCCTGGCCGAGCATGCGTTGCTGGCGATCGATAAGCAGGGCGCTCACGCGGCCATCGCGCCGTTGCAGCGCGCGATCGCCGCCAGCCAGCAGCAGATGGACTACAAGGTCTTTGAAGTCATCGGCGTATTGGCCCAATCGCTGCTCGCTGAAGGGTATCTGGCGGCGGCGTTGGCGCACGCGGGACTGCAGATGCGGATCAATCCGCAGGACGAAATGGCGCTGCGGATGATGGTCGAGCTGGCCTCGTCGCGATCGGTGCCGTTGTTTTTCAAAGACATCCCGGCGCCGTTTGACGAAGGACCGGTCGACGATGCCTTGAAGGACGAGTTCGCCGCCGCGCTGGACTTGGCCCGTCACTTTCGCTGGCTGGATGCCGCGCAAGCGTTCGGCCGGCTCGTCGAGCGCGCCCCGAAAGCCGCCCCGGCTTGGCGCAACTTGGGAATGTTGCGAGCCTATGTGGCCGACGACGAGGGCGCCGCTCAGGCGTTGCACCGGTACGCCGCGCTCGACGTGCCGCTCGATGACGCCGTCGAAGCCGAGGCGCTGGCGCAGTTGTTTGACCCGGCCGCGGGCGAGCAGGTCGACTTGCTGTTCGTCGATATCCCGATCAAGGATTTCGAGCAACTGCAGGCGCGGTTGTCGGCCGATCGCCGCGCCGACGCGCTGTCGAGCCGCGAGTTTCATTGGGACGAGCCGGACCAGCCGCCGCCGCGAGCCTCATTCTGGCTGTTGGACCGTCCGATGCCGGCCTCCGGCGCCGACCTGGCGAACGCAGACGTGCCCGAGTCGTTGGCGCAAATCTATCTGTTCGGCCGCGAGACCGATCGCGAAGCGCGAATTGAAATGTCGGCCTACCGCGATCAGTCAGACTCGGCCAAGGCGCTGCTGGCGGAAATCGCGGGCGATGCCGTCGGACCGCCTGCCTCTGAGGAAGTCATTAGCTCCACTCCGCTGGTGCAGCGGGCTCTGAGCTGGAATTGGCGATTGCCGCCCGACATGCCGCTGGATCGAGTTCGCGAATTCACGTTGCAGCGTCAGCGCCAGGCACTTTTAGAGAAGTGGCCGAAAACGCCCAACCCGGCCCTCGACGGCAAGACGCCCGAGCAGGCGGCCGCCGATCCGGCGTTGAAGGTCAAGACGCTGGCGGCCATCCAGGTGCTCGAGTTCACGGCGAGCGTCGAAGGGATCGACTTCAACGAGCTGCGTACTCGAGTGGGACTTGCCGCCTCGAGTGAAATTGACCCGACCGGCTAGAGGATTGCGGCCCTGCCGATGGTGCGGGTGCACCGCCTGCAGATTGACAAGCTGAACGACGACGACCTGCTGGGCCTGTATCAACGGGTGTTGTTGGCCCAAGACCGACCGGCGCTGAAAAAGGCCTGCGCTGAAGTGGTCGCGCGCTCCAACTTGGAGGGCAGAGCCGATAAGGCCCAAGCCTACGGCATACTGGCGTCGCTGACGCAGGATTTCGACCAGGCGCTGCGTTATTTGCAACAAGCGCGCGACGTGTCCCGAGCCGCCGGCAAATCGTGCGGGCCTTGGGATCTGGAAGAGTTCATGATGCAACTCAGCCGCGGCAATTCGTCCGAAGCCGAACGGCTGCTGCGACACATTCAGACCGCACACGGCAAGGAACCGGCCGTGATGCAACGCCTGATGCAGGTGCTCTACCAGGCGGGAGTCATCGACGAGCACGGCCGTCCCCGCGGCCTGCCCAGCGAGGAGCCGTCCGGCCTGGTCGTGCCTGGCGGTTCGGCTGAGGCGTCCGGCAAACTGTGGACGCCGGATGCCGAAGCGGGCACGGAAAAGAAATCGGGGCTGTGGGTGCCCGGCATGGACTAGGGCCATGAGCGCTCCAAACCTCGATAGCTGGCACATGCGGCTGGCGCTGGACCTGGCGGTGCGCGGCCGCGGCGCCGTCGAACCGAATCCGATGGTCGGCTGCGTCATTGCCCATGGGGCGGAAGTCGTCGGTCTGGGCTGGCATCGGAATTACGGCGGGCCTCATGCTGAGATCGAGGCGCTGCGCGTAGCCGGCGAGCGCGCCGCCGGGGCGGCAATGTACGTCACGCTCGAACCGTGCTGCCACCACGGCAAAACGCCGCCCTGTACGCAGGCCGTCATTGCGGCGCGGATTCGCCGCGTGATCGTAGCCCAGCGAGATCCGTTTCCCGCGGTCGATGGCGGCGGACTCGCCGAATTGCAGGCCGCCGGAGTGGAACTGGAAGTCGGCGTTCACGAAGCCGCGGCCTGCCGGATCAACGCCCCATATCTCAAGCTGCTCGAGCAGCGCCGGCCCTGGATCATGGCCAAATGGGCCATGACGCTCGACGGCAAGCTTGCCACGCGGAAGGGGCACAGCCGCTGGATTTCCGGCGATGCCTCCCGGCGTCGAGTGCATGAACTGCGCGGCCAGGTTGACGCCATCATCGTCGGTCGCGGGACCGCCGTCGCGGACGACCCTTTATTGACGGCCCGGCCGCCGGGGCCGCGCGTGCCGACGCGGATCGTGGTCGACTCGCGCGCGCTGCTCGACTCGAGCAGCCAATTGGTGCAGACTGCCGCGGAAGCGCCCGTGCTGGTAGCGGCCGGCGACGACGCTTTGCCGGCGGATCGGCGCCGCCTGGCAAAAGCCGGCTGCGAGGTTTTCATTTGCGAGGGCGAATCTGCCGACGCTCGGATTGAATCGCTGTTGGACGAGTTGGGCCGCCGCCGAATGACCAACGTCCTGGTGGAAGGGGGAGGCCGCCTGCTGGGCAGTTTGTTCGATCGTCGTTTGATCGACGAAGTTCACGTCTTCGTCGCGCCGCGGCTGGCGGGCGGCGCCGATGCTCCTTCTCCCATCGCAGGTTTGGGCGTGGAAACCATGGCGGAAGCCTTACAGGTCGAAGGCCCAAAATGGGAAATCCTGGAACAGGATCTCTATTTGACCGGCCGCGTGGCGCGCGATCTGGCCGAGTGAATCGTCGTTAGCGGCCAATCCACTGGTCGGCCGTAGGCACGACGCGCAGGACTTCGTCGAAGCTGGTCGCTCCTTGGGCCACCTTGATCAGAGAGGCGCGGCGGAAGTCGAGCATCCCATCTTCGATGGCCTTGCGAGAGATCTCGCTCGACGGCCGGCCGGCAGAGATGAGATCCGCCAGGGCCGGCGACATGTTCAGCAATTCGTAGATGCCGCAGCGCCCTTGATAGCCCTCGTCGGCGCCGGCGTCTTCAGCCGCGGCGTAAACGAACTTGCCCTGGCCCGGCTCCAGCCAAGGCTGCACCTCGGCGAAGGTTTGCGGCGCATGATTCAAATCGATCCGCAACTTGGTTTCCGGATGGAGCGTGCGCACCAGCCGCTGGCCGATAACGCCCAACAGCGAGCTGCAGAGAAAGTGGGGATGCACGCCCATGCCAAGCAGGCTTTGGATGGCCCCCACGGCTACCGGCGCGTGCAGCGTGGCGAATACCAATTGCCCGCTGTTGGCGGCGCGCACGGCCGTTTCGGCCGCCATGGCGTCGCGCACTTCGCCGATCATGACCACGTCGGGGCTCTGCCGCAGCACAGCCCGGAGCAACTGCCGGTAGTCGGGGCCGTTCAGATCGTCGACCTGCGACTGCAGCAGCCCGTCGACGGCGTACTCGATGGGATCCTCGATGGTATGAATCTTTCGCCTGCCATCGTTCAGATGCTGCAGGCAGGCGTACAACGTGGTGGTCTTGCCGGCGCCGGTCGGGCCGGTGACCAGGACCAGCCCGCTCGGGCTTTGCAGCCAGCTCATCAACATGCCCAGTTGCGGATGGGCCAGACCGAGCGATTCCAGCGAGAGCAACTTGCTGTCTCGGATCAGGATCCGCATGGCCATGCTCTCGCCGTGCAGCGTCGGCATGGTATTGAGCCGCAGATCGATCGACGGGCCGCCTTGGCGATGCCGCACCCAGCGGCCGTCTTGCGGCTTGCGCCGCTCGTCGTATTTCAACCCGGCTGCGGCGCGAACGTGAAACATGCAGCGGGCGCCCTGCTCGTTCGACATGCGAGCGATTTGTCTCACGATGCCGAGCTGGCGTACGGAGACTCGCACGTCGCGCTCGCCGCTCAACAGGAACAGATCGCTGGCGCCGATCCGCACCGCGTGGTCGACCAGCAGCGCCATCGCCAATTCGGGCGAGAACCGTTCGAGCTGCGCGCCTTCCAGCGATTCCGGCGGATCAACCTCTTCGAAGTCAATCGACATGCCGCACCTCGCCGGCCACGCGCCGCGCCTCTTCTTCGTTCGCCGCTACGTTCAACACCAGTCCCATCCGCATGATGTTCAGGATTTGCATGACCACGGGCGAAGCGGAATGGATGATCAACATCCCTCCGCGCTCGCGGAACCACTGATGGATGCGCAGCAGCCAGGCGACGCCCAAGGAATCGAGAAAGTGGCACTTGGCCAGGTTCAGCAGCACCTTGCGAGAATAAATGTCGTTAATGCCGAGTTGTTCAAAGCAAGCGTCGGGCATGCTCATCCGCTCCCGAGATGCCGCCCCCAGCGACTCGATCCGCACGACGTCGTCGTCGTGCGCCAGCAATTGAAATTCCATCATCGAGTCAGGGGCTCCGCTTCCGTTAATTGCATCAACAACAACCGCCGTCAGGCATGGCAAAGAGGCCGCAGAACTACCGGACCTGCTCAGGAGGCGCAACAAGGTTCCGTCAACGCTTGGGCGGCGCCGTCATGATGGCGCGCCAGCGCCTAGCGTCCAGTTTGAATCTGGTGAGGAATCAGTGAACATTCAGCTAGTCCCGCAGGAGGCAGGCGCCAGCCCGACAACGCCAACGTTTCTTCAAATTCACAATAAGACGGAATTGATTTGGCCACAGAGAACACCGAGGGCGCAGAGAGGAGTAGGGGGGAGTTTATAATCTGCCTGCCGTGTTTTCGGTCATGAGTGGTTTTGGGCCATCTCCTCTGTGTCCGCGGTGTTCTCTGTGGCTAGAAACTCGTCTTCTTGGGACGTCATTTGCGAATTGTCCGAGAAGTGCGTTGTCAGCTCGAGGAATTGGGGGGATCGTCAGCGGGGCTTCGGTCGCGGCCCCCAACCGACCTGCTGGCCCGCGACTGGCCCGCTGCCAAAACGGCAGCCGCGAGGGGTTCCTCAGCGAGACCGCCTGCCGCGCAGGGAGCCGCATCGTGTGGCTGAAGATGCGACAAAATCGCTGTAAGTCCTTTATTAACAAGGTGATTCGTGCGTGCGTGCTCGTTTGGCGCGCCACTTGCTTAACGGGGGCCTACCAGCGCTACGGATGCGCACAAATGGCAGATGAAGCTCGCCGCAGGATGGGCGGGCCTGGCGATTCAATAAACCCCGTTTATTCCGAGAAATTTCCGGAGGCTAGCAAGCAATGGCAGTGGCGACCAAAGACAAAAAGAAGGCCAGCAAGGGACAAGTCAAGTTGCAGCCGTTGGGCGATCGCGTGGTGGTCGAGCGCGAGGAGTCGGAAACGACGACCGCGGGCGGCATCGTGCTGCCCGACAGCGCCAAGAACAAACCCGCCCGCGGCACGGTCGTCAGCGTCGGCGACGGCAAGCTCTGCGACGACGGCAGCCGCAGCCCGCTGCAGGTCAAGGTCGGCGACCGCGTGCTGTTCACCTCGTACGCCGGCGACGAGTTCAAGGTCGGCGACCAGGAACTGTTGCTGATGCGCGAAGACGACATTCTGGCGATCATCGAGTAAGGGTCCGGCCCCTGCAGGGAGCGCCCCGTGCGGCGTTCCGCAAAGCCGCAGCGATTTGCCACCTCGGGGCCCTGGGCGCTTCGCACGGCAAACTGCCCGCCGAACGATCGAAATACTGACCACCGAAACACCGACTATCATTGCTGAGGAGAACATCGACTCATGGCAAAGACCATTGCATTTGAACAGGAAGCGCGAGAAGCGATTCGTCGCGGCGTTTCCAAGCTGGCCCGAGCCGTCAAGGTGACGCTCGGCCCCAAAGGCCGCAACGTGATCCTGCAGAAGAGCTTCGGCTCGCCGACCGTGACCAAGGACGGCGTTACCGTGGCCAAAGAGATCGACCTGGAAGACGTCTATGAAAACATGGGCGCCCGCATGGTCCGCGAAGTCGCCTCGAAGACCAGCGACGTCGCCGGCGACGGCACCACCACGGCCACCGTCATGGCCGAAGCCATCTTCAACGAAGGCCTGAAGGCCGTCGTGGCGGGCGTCAACCCGCTGCAGATGAAGCAGGGCATCGAGAAGGCCGTTGCGGACATCACCGACAAGCTCAAGAAGATGTCGATCTCGATCAAGAGCAAGACCGAGATGGCCCAGGTCGGCGCCGTGGCGAGCAACAACGACCAGGAAATCGGCACGCTGCTGGCCGAAGCCATGGAAAAGGTCGGCAAGGACGGCGTGATCACCGTCGACGAGGGCAAGAGCCTGAAGACCGAGGTCGAGTGGGTCGAAGGCATGCAGTTCGACCGCGGCTACCTCTCGCCGTACTTCGTCACCGACCCGCAGAAGATGGAGTGCGTGCTCGACGATCCGTACATCCTGGTGATGGAAAAGAAAGTTTCCAACGTCAAGGAGCTGGTGCCGGTGCTGGAAGCGGTGGTCAACGCCAGCCGCCCGCTGTTGATCGTGTCTGAAGACGTCGAAGGCGAAGCCCTGGCGACGCTGGTCATCAACAAGCTCCGCGGCACGTTCAAGTGCTGTGCGGTCAAGGCGCCCGGCTACGGCGACCGCCGCAAGGCCATGCTGGAAGACATCGCCATTCTGACCGGCGGCCAGGCCATTTTTGAAAGCCTGGGCATCAAGTTGGAAAACCTGACGATCGGCGAGTTGGGCCGCGCCAAGAAGGTGGTCGTCGACAAGGACAACACCACCATCATCGAAGGCGCCGGCAAGAGCGGGGACATCAAGGCCCGCATCGACCAGATCCGCCGCGAGATCGAGAACTCGACCAGCGACTACGACAAGGAGA
>DASZUP010000120.1:0-1665 GCA_035547635.1 Pirellulales bacterium | reverse complement strand
GGAGTGCCGACCGGGCGACATGTTCGCCGATCCCGTGCCGACCGGCGCCGAAGTGATCTTGCTTTCGAACATCCTGCACGACTGGGATGTGCCGGAGTGCCGGAAGCTGGTCGATCGCTGCGCGGCCGCGCTGCCGCCAGGCGGTCGGCTCTTGATTCACGACGTCTTCCTCAACGACGCCCACGACGGCCCGCTGCCGATCGCCCTCTATTCCGCCTCGTTGTTTTCGCTCACCGAGGGCCGGGCTTATAGCGCCGCAGAGTTCCGCCAAATGCTTTCGGCCGCCGGGCTGGCTCCTGCGGAAACGATCGTGCCGACGTTGGTGCATTGCGGCGTGTTGACGGGCGGCAAAGCGAGCGGTTAGCCCACGATGATCGAACCGCCCCAGGGCGGCTGTTGTTGGCCAGCGCTCTGCTGGCCAGAACTCTGTTGCGCAGCGTTCTGCTGAGCAGCCTGCCGCTGGCGCATTACCACGGCCAGGTTGGTTTTCGCCGTCGGGTTGTTCGGCTGGCGGGCGAGGACTTCGCGGACGGCGGCTTCGGCGGAGGCCCAATCGCGCCCTTCGAGCACCAACACATGGCTCAAAATCTCCCTCGGCATCAAGGCCGCAGGCGCCTGCGCCACGGCCGCCTCGGCCAGCCTTCGCGCTTCGCCGAATTCACGGCGCGTCATGTGGGCACGGGCCCGCAGCAACAGAGCGTCGAGGGGACGACCGTGCTCGCTATCGAGCTCGCCGGCCAGCCGCTCGGCATCGCTCCACCGGCCCTGGGCAAAATACAAGTCGCCCAGGCAGAGCCAGGGCACGACGTAGTCAGGCTGCAGGGCAATGGCGGCCCGCCACTGCGCTTCGGATTCGGCCGCGCGGCCCCAGCCGCGATAGACTTCGGCCAGCACGCAGCGCCCCTTGTGTCCGCGAATGCCCGGGTCTTCGCCGCTGGCCATCGGCCCGTCGGGCGGAAGCTGCACCAGCCGCAGTAAGGCGCCTTCGGCGGCGGCAAAGTCGCCCCGTTCCGTAAACAGTTGCCCCTCGTGAAACAACAGTTCCGCGTCGTCGGGATAGCTGGCCCGTCCGACGTGGCAGACGGCCAGCGCCTCATCTCGGCGGTCCAGTTCGCGCAGACTGCGCACGAGCAAGGCGTACAGCCTCCGCACGATCGCCAACTGCGGCGGCGCGACTTGCCGGCAGCGCTCCAGCGTCGCGGCTGCAGCGGCCGACTGGCCCAACAAATGCTGCGTCCAACCGAGATGGAACAGCGTCAGCGGATCGTGCGGACGCTCGGCCTGATCGAATTCCAACAGCCTGAGATCGCGGAGCAACTTTTGCCGACGCTGAACGCCGTCGGCGTAGCCGTAATGATGGATCGCCACGTCGCTGCGCAGCGTTCGCCCGCCCAGGCGTTCGATAGCCGGCACGATCTGCTCGTGAACGCGGTATTGCCAACGGACGCGAGGATCCAGGCGAAACAGCCGCCCATGCTCCAGGGCCGTGGCGCCGGCGCCGTCGCCTGAAGAGACGTTGAGGCACTGCATCAGGTAGACGGCTAACTCGTCGGAATCTTTGGCCTCCGGAAGGTCTGCCAACAGATTCTTGAGTCGCTGGCGGTTGACTTCGTCCAGGCGATCGTCGGCATCGAGCCACAGCGCCCAGTCTCCAGTCGCATGCCG
>DASZUP010000119.1:0-19756 GCA_035547635.1 Pirellulales bacterium | reverse complement strand
AGTTACCTAAAACAGGAGGTAGTTTCGTGAGTCGCCGTTTTGTCGGCCCGCGGTGGTGGCGGGGGCGGTGCTGCAGAACCTGAAGCCGTCACACGGCCTCAAGCGGGAAGATCTCCACGTCGACGCGCTGGCTGAAGGCCGCGTGACAAGGCGGCTCGTTGACTTCCATGCCGTCGGCCGCCAGCAAGCTTTCTTGCAGAGTGACGACCCGCGCCGATTGCAGGGTGTACGGTCGATGGTAAACCTGGCCTCGCAGCAATTGGCCGCTGCGCTCGACGTACAGCAAGTAACGCTCAACGAGGAAATGCTCGAGCGTACCCGGCACGGCATGGCCCTCCGCAGCATCGGTCCAGGGCGGGCCGATCTCGGCGTCCAGCGAGAGCGAGGCGCCGGCCGCACCAGGCCAGAGCCGGCGGCTGCGGTACTTGATGCGTTCGCCCGTGCGATCGACTGACATGGTTGCGCGAAAGTAATTCAAGCCCCAGCGGCGACGGGCGACCATGACGGCCAGCGAATGGGCGGCTTCGAGGCTGAAGAACCAGACGCCCGGATCGCGCCCCTGGCAGTGGACGTAGGTTCGGACGTTCGTTTCCGCGAAGGCAAAACCCCACGGCCACCACCACGGGCGGACGCCCGACATCTCAAACGGCACCAGGCCGATCCAGGCGTCGCCTTCCCACGTATCGAGCGTCAAACGCTTCGGCAATAGCGGAGCGATTTGCTCAGCGGGCAAGCGCCAATGCAGAAACAGCAGGTTGCTCCAGCATTGATAGCCGATCGCTCGGCCCCGCGGCCGGCGCGTCGGCGCCAGGCGGTCGATTTCGAAAACAGCGGAGGACATATAAAGTGCGGACCTGTCGGCCGGGCTCCTGTGCGACGGGGCGGGGTCTTAAGCGACCAACCGCAGCCGCCGCGATAGTTTAACCGACGGTCAACGCCGTGACATCCGCATCATCGCTGAGTGCCGAAGCATGAACGACGGCGCGCCGGCAGTGGCGTAAACCTCCACCGGCGCGTCGTCGCCAAAGATTCTCCTCTGCTCGCCGCGGAACGGCGCGCTTAATCGTTGCGATCTTTGTCGCCTTGGACCAGTTCCTTCGCTTTATCGACAGCCTTCTCGGCGGTTTGCTTGACCTTGCCTGCGGCCTGGTCGACTTTGCCCTCGCGGCGCATCTGATCGTCGTCAGACAACGCCCCGGCAGCTTCCTTCACGCGGCCCTTGATTTCGTCGGTTTTTCCGGACATGGCGATTTCTCCCTAAAAGTGAACTGATAGAAAAAGTAGTGGCCCGTGGCCGGCGTTCCCTTAAAGCAATCGCCGGGCCAATGCAAAAAACGCTTACAAATCGACGGAATTTGCTTGGATCATCGCATGACCAGCGGCCTCATTGGTCGCCGGGCGACCAGCCATTCCCCTCAATGGGGTGAGTATGAAACGGCGGGCCAAGTTGGGAAACTCGCCGCTAAGCGGACGAGGACAACCCAGCCAGCGCGTAGACGCACCGCCGGAGTTCAGCAAACCGCCCTGGCACGCTGCCTTCTCGCGCGAAATGACAAAACCAAGCCTGGGGGTGCCCCAGGGCGCGTGGGGCGTTTTCCGTCGAGACGGAATGGTTGCTGGTCGACCGCGCTGCTTGACTGCGAGGAGCGACCTAGGAACGTTTTGTCATTTCGCTCGCGCTTCCGGAACGAAACGCGGCCTGATCGAGGGCTTTCCGAGCGGCGCCGTTCCTTTTGCTGCTTTTTTCATCCCATTCCGCAGGGGTGGGCGCGCCTGTTGCTGCATGGCGGCTTGCGTTCCCATTTGACTCTCACTCGCCCCGCTTCCAGGCGGCAGGCCAGGGCTTGGATTTTCGCGAGCGTGCATCATCGGAAGTCGCTCTCGACGATAGGCGCCAGCAGCCGTGCGGAGAGGCAAACGGTTGGAAGAGAATCGCACGAAAGGGAGGGAGCATGAACAGCAAGCTTGCCGAGGTCGCCGGGACAGCCGCGGAGCCGTTGTTGGTCTTGAGCCGCATCACGCTCAAAGTCAACGGAGAGGAAAGGCAGCTCGATGTGGCGCCGTGGACGACCCTGCTGGATGCGCTCCGCAATCATCTGGGCCTGACGGGAACCAAGAACGGTTGCGATCATGGGCAGTGCGGGGCCTGCACGGTGCTGGTCAATGGTAAGCGAATCAACGCCTGCTTGACGCTGGCCGTCATGAAAGAAGGCGATGAGATCACAACGATCGAAGGGCTCGCGCAAGGCGGCCGACTGCATCCGCTGCAACAGGCGTTCGTCGATCACGACGCATTCCAGTGCGGTTACTGCACGCCGGGGCAAATCTGCTCCGCGGCCGCGCTGATCAGCGAAGGCCAGGCAGGCAGCGCGGACGAAATCCGCGAACTGATGAGCGGAAACCTGTGCCGTTGCGGCGCGTATCCGAATATCGTCGCCGCCATTCAGCAAGCCGCAGCCGCGGCGGATAGCGATGCCCCATGAACGGATTCTCTTACGTCCGGGCCGAAGACGTCACGACCGCCGTTCGCAGAATCGCGGAGAAAAGCGGCGCCAAGGCCGTCGCGGGCGGCACCAACCTGATCGACTTGATCAAGTGCGACGTGGAGCGGCCGCAGCGGCTGGTGGATATCAACCACATGAATCACATGCCGTGCGGATCGATTACGGTCTGCGACGGCGGCGGGCTGCGGCTAGGGGCTTTAGCGACGAATGCAGAAGTCGCAAGAGACGAACAGGTCCGCGCCCGCTATCCGTTGCTGTCCGAGGCCATTCTGGCCGGCGCTTCGCCTCAGATTCGCAATATGGCGACGGTGGGAGGCAATCTGTTACAGCGCACGCGTTGCCCTTACTTCTATGACACGGCCACGCCCTGCAACAAGCGCACCCCGGAGACCGGCTGCTCCGCCCTGGACGGCTTCAACCGCAACCATGCTATTCTGGGAGCAAGCGAGCACTGCATTGCCACGCATCCCTCCGATATGTGCGTGGCGCTTGCGGCCCTCGAAGCCGAAGTTTGCGTGAGCGGACCGGTCGCCGACCGGACGATCGCCTTCGGCGACTTTCACCGTCTTCCTGAGGACCTGCCGCATCTGGACTCCAACTTGGAGTCGGACGAGATCATCACAGCCGTGGAACTGCCCGCCAAGGGCTTCGCAGAGCATTATGCGTATCTCAAGGTTCGCGAGCGCACCTCGTTCGCCTTCGCGCTGGTCTCGGTGGCCGTCGGCCTGGAGATGCAGGGCGACGCGATCGCCGAAGCGCGACTTGCCCTGGGAGGCGTCGCGCACAAGCCGTGGCGCAATCGCCGGGCCGAGACGCTGCTGGAAGGACGACAGGCGTCTCGCGAAAACTTCCAGCAAGCGGCCGAAGCGATGCTCTACGGCGCGCAGGGCTATGGGCAAAACGACTTCAAGATTCCCCTGGCGAAGCGGGCCATCGTCCGGGCGCTGACGCAAGCGGCCGCAGGAGTGCAACGCCAATGACGACCGCCTATATCGGTAAATCGACCAGCCGCGTCGACGGGCGAGCCAAGGTGACCGGAGAGGCCAGATACGCCGGCGAGTACGAGGCGCCCGGATTGGTCTTTGGTCACGTCGTCTCCAGCGCCGCAGCCAAGGGACGGATTCGCGGCATCGACGCGGATGAAGCCTTGCGTCTGCCGGGCGTGCTGCACGTGTTCACGCATGAAAACGTTCCTCCGGCGCCGGCCGCGGAAGACAGCTTCCAGGACGACGTGGCGCCGCCCGGCTCGCCTTTTCGGCCGCTGCAAAGCGACAAGATTCTGTTCAGCATGCAGCCCATTGCGCTGGTGGTGGCGGAAACTCCCGAGTTGGCCCGGCACGCCGCCTCGCTGGTCCGCGTCGCTTACGATCGCGAGCCCCACGTCACCGAGTTGAAAGCGGAACTGTCGCGCGCCTACAAACCGAAACCGCGCGAAGCGATCCCGCCTCCGCCGCCGCCCCGCGGTCGACCGGAACAGGCCTTCGCTCAGTCGGAGCTGCAAGTCGATGCGGAGTTTTTTATGCCGGCGGAGCACCACAATCCGATGGAGCCGTTCGCCGCGACCGCCGTCTGGGAGGACGGTCGGCTCGTCGTGTACGATAAGACGCAAGGCGTGCAGAACGTACACGGCTATCTCAGCGGCGCCTTGGGGTGTTCGCCCGACGAGTTGGTGGTGCGTTCGCGGTTTGTCGGCGGTGCGTTCGGCTCGGGCTTACGCCCTCAGTACCAGGTTTATCTCGCCGCGCTGGCCGCGCGACAATTGCAACGCTCGGTCCGGGTATCGCTGACACGGCAGCAGATGTTCAGTTTCGGTCATCGGCCGGCGACATGGCAGCGCGTCCGACTCGGCGCCGCGGCAGACGGCCGGTTGCAAGCCGTGTTGCACGAGGCTATCGCCGAGACCTCCCGCTTTGAAGATTACAGCGAAAGCCTCGTTGACTGGTCGGGGCTGCTCTATCACTGCCCGAACGTCGCGCTTTCGCACAAGGTCGCCCAATTAGACGTCTATACCCCTATCGACATGCGGGCGCCCGGCGCCGTGTGGGGCGTGTATGCGCTCGAGTGCGCCATGGACGAACTGGCGGAACAAGCAAAGCTCGATCCTATCGAATTGCGACTAGGGAACTATGCCGAGCGAGACCAGAACCAAGACCGACCGTTCTCCAGCAAAGAGCTCAAAGCCTGTTACCGCCAGGCGGCGGAGAAGTTCGGCTGGGAGCGGCGCAATCCTCAGCCGCGATCGATGCGCAAGGGAGACCTGCTCGTCGGCTGGGGCATGGCCGGCGGCGTTTGGGAGGCCCAGCAACGACCGGCGACCGCCCGAGCCGTGCTCTCGGCCGATGGTCGTCTGGAGGTCAGCAGCGCCACCGAAGATATCGGCACGGGCACGTACACGATCATGACTCAGATTGCCGCCGAAACGCTGGGCCTGCCGATCGAGCAGGTGCGTTTCCAATTAGGCGATTCGTCGCTGGGCAAGGCGCCGGTTGAAGGCGGCTCTTTCACAGCCTCCAGCGTCGGTTCAGCCGTCAGGGCCGCCTGCCTCGAGTTGCAAGAAAAGCTGTTGGGATACGCAGCGGCCATCCCAGGCTCGCCGCTAGCCGGCGCGGATCCGGCCGACATGCTGTTTGCCGATGGCGCCATACGGCTGCGCAACGCGCCGGAAAGCAGCGTTTCCTTTGCCGAAGCGATGCAGCACGCGAACATCGACGTCGTTGAGACGACAACGCCGGCAAAGCCTGATCAAAGCCGGCAACAGTACTCGTGCTATGCGCACTCGGCGGTGCTGGCCGAAGTGCTGGTCGACGAGGATTTTGGCACGGTGCGAGTGAATCGAGTGGCGAGCGCCGTTGCGGGCGGGCGCATCATCAATCCCAAGACCGCGCGAAGTCAGATCATGGGCGGCATTGTCTGGGGCATTGGCATGGCGCTCGAGGAAGAGAGCGTGCTCGACCACGCGTTCGGCCGCTTCATCAACCATGACCTGGCGAAATATCACGTGCCGGTCAACGCCGATGTGAACGAGATCGACGTCATGTTCGTCGAGGAACGCGACGAGATTGTCAACCCGCTCGGCGCCAAAGGGCTGGGCGAGATTGGCATCGTCGGCGTAGCGGCGGCCATTGCCAACGCCGTCTATCATGCCACCGGCCAGCGTTTTCGCGATTTGCCGCTCACGCCCGCCAGGCTGCTTTCATAACAGGGTTGAACGCGCGATGCGGGCAGGCGGTCATCGAGCCGTCGAAATACTGCGTGGCCGGAAGCAGGGCCTTTCACTTTTTCACGATGGGCAAGAATTTGGTTATAGGCGCGGGCGCCTGGGTCTGAGCCTAGGCGAAGCCCCAGAATGATTTCGGTCTGGGGCACGCTGAATTTTGCCCCAGACGCCTCCACCCATTTTGACAAAAGGAAAGGCCCTGTGCCGGAAGGCAAGTCACTTGTTGGCGAAACTTAACGACGGCGTAGAATAGCAGCTCACCGAAACTTTTGGTCTTGCATCTGCGCGCCGCCATGAAATCCGTGCCGCTCATTCTTGCCGCTCTTATGTGCTGCAGCATCGCGAATGAACACAGCACACGCGCCGAGGAGCGCAAGCCGACGCCCGAGCAGCGCGCCGTCGAGTTCCTCGCGCGCGAGGCGGCCGCCTGGCCGGCGGAGAACAAATGCTTTTCTTGCCACAATAATGGCGACGCGGCGAGAGCCTTATATGCTGCGGTCAAACTGGGGAACGAATCGCCCCGAGCTCAACTGCGGGAAACCACCGCCTGGCTGGCTAAACCGGCAGCGTGGCGTAAAACTAAAATACCGGCCGAATTCCGCGACGACCGGCTGTCCGCCGTGCAGTTTGCTGCGGCGCTGGTTTCGGCCATCGAAGCCGATTGTATCAAGGACCGACGGTCGCTGATGGCGGCAGCCGAGTGGGTGGCAGAAGAACAGGATGCCGACGGTTCGTGGCACATCGATGCTTCAGGCCAGGCCGGTTCTCCCGTTACCTACGGGCCGGCGCTGGCCACCTGGTCGGCGCGGCGAACACTGCTGGCGGCCGGCGAATCGAGGTTCCATCCGGCAATTGCCAAGGCCGACGGCTGGGTGCGCGGCCATGAGGCACACGCCACGCCCGATGCGGCCGCTGCGCTGCTTGCCTTGGCCGGCGCAAACGACAAGGCGGCAATCAAACGTCGCCAACAATGCTTCGAGACATTGCGCCGGGCTCGCACCGACGAAGGAGGCTGGGGGCCTTATCAACAATCGCCGGCGGAAATCTTCGATACGGCACTGGCTCTGTTGGCGCTGGCAGCGCAGACTCGCACCGCCGAAATCGACGCCATGCTCGCCGGCGGGCGCAAGTTTCTCCTGGCCGAGCAACTCGATGACGGCAGTTGGACGGAAACAACGCGGCCGAGCGGCTCGCGCAGCTATGCCCAGCGACTTTCCACCACCGGTTGGGCGACGCTGGCGCTGCTGAAGCTCGAGCCGTAGCGTTGCGACGCGCCGTAGCGGAATTCGTGAGAATTCCGGGCGCTCTGCGCGATTCTCCAAACCCAACGGGGCTCCGCGCTCGATTGCCGTCCATCGGAATCTTCACAGATTCCGCTACGGTTGTTGGTTGGACGGAAACAACGCGGCCGAGCGGCTCGCGCAGCTATGCCCAGCGACTTTCCACCACCGGTTGGGCGACGCTGGCGCTGCTGAAGCTCGAGCGGTGATCCCGCGACGCGCTGTAGCGGAATCGGTGAGGATTCCGGGCGCTCTGCGCGATTCTCCAAACCCAACGGGGCTCCGCGCTCGATTGCCGTCCATCGGAATCTTCACAGATTCCGCTACGGTTGCCGTTCAGCGCGGTTTCGAGGGCGAGATCAACCCGGTTTCCGGGCTGCTGGCGGTGGCGTAGAGCTTTTTGGGTATGCGGCCGGAGAGATAGGCCAGCCGGCCCGCCTCGATGGCGGCTTTCATGGCCCGGGCCATGTTCAAGGGATCGGCGGCGTGGGCGATGCCGGTATTCAACAGCACGCCGTCGACGCCGAGTTCCATGGCGATCGTCACGTCGCTGGCCGTGCCGACCCCGGCATCGACGATGACCGGATAGTCCGGATCGCCGTCCTTAAGGTATTCGAGACAGATACGGATGTTGTTCGGATTCAAAATTCCCTGACCCGAGCCAATCGGGCTGCCGGCCGGCATCACGCTGGTGGCGCCCGCTTCTTTCAAGCGCCGCGCGGTGATCGGGTCGTCAGTCGTGTAGCACAGTACCTGGAAGCCGTCGGCCACCAGCTTTTCGGTCGCTTCGAGCGTGGCGACCGGATCGGGCAATAAGGTCTTCGTGTCGCCCAGCACTTCCAGCTTGACCCAGTCGGCGCCGGGGTTTTCCAGCCCCAACAGAATCTCGCGACCAAGCCGGGCCACGCGCACCGCATCGTCGGCGGAAAAGCAACCGGCCGTATTGGGCAGCAGGATGTAGCGGTTGGTGTCGATATGATCCAGCAGGTTGCGACCTTGCGAGTCGATCAGGCGCTCGCGCCGCACGGCGACCGTGATGCAATCCGTCCCTGAAGCCTCTAATGATTCGGCCATCAAGGCGTAATTGGCGTACTTTCCCGTGCCGACGATCAGCCGGCTGGACAGGGCGTGACTGCCAAGCTTCAGCGTGTCTTGCACAGGGGGGGCGATCTCATCTTGCATGCTCAACGGACTAACCTCCACCTACCAACGTCACCACTTCCAGGTTGTCTCCGGCGGCCAAGGCCCGCTCAGCGTGTCGCGTCCGCGGCACCAGTTCGAGATTCACCTCAACGGCCACTTGCCGCGGTTCAACGCCCAAATCAGCCAGCAGCGAGGCCACCGTCGTGCCCCGCGCAATCTGCCGAGGTTCGCCGTTGACCACAATTTCGATCATTGAGGACCGCCTTCAAACGTCGGAATGCGAAACTGCATGACATCTAACAATACGAATGGCCTGTTGATCGGTCTCCCCGCATTCGCGAGCGCGTGCGACCAGGGAGCCGCATAGGCCGCCACTTTGCCGCTGGTCAATTCGGCGACGTAGACCACCGAGTAGCCCGCCTGAGTTTGGCCGGGGTTGTTACGAAAGATCGATTGGCCGGTGACCATCATGAACTTCGGGTTCTGCGCAGCGTCGATCCCCATATCGTAGATGACGTTGGCGCGGAACGACGCAAAGAACTTACGGATCACCTTACTCAGGGCCGTCCCTTTCAACTCTCCCGTCACAAAGTCGAGGAAATAAACCGCTTCGGTGTCTTCGTCCAATGGACCGGTAGCGATCGCAAAATTGTCAGTGCGGTCCGTCGCCACCGCGTGCAACGGCGTGGCGGGCCACAATGCGGCCGCTACCCCCCCTAACAGCAGCCCCAGAGCCATCCAGACTAGTCCATAGTGCTTCAGCGACGCGCTCATTATAGGGTTCCTTGAAGTGGTGCGAAATGACCTTGCCGGAAGAGAGGCGAGAGAAAGGGGCGGCATCGTACCTGCTCAGTCTGTGCGATGCCAGAGAAGTCAGGGTGAAACCGCCAATGTACGGCCGTTTTCGTCCAACCATCGACGCCTCACGGCCCGCCGTGTCGGCCCGCAGATTTCCCAGGCTGCCTGAATTGTCGGCCCCGCTTGTGGCCCACCAGACATCTGCTAAAAGAGAGGGCGTTCGGCAGCGCTACATCCGTCCGCAGTTCAAGGAGTCTTCACACCATGGCAACCAACGGAGCCCTCAACCGCAAGCTTCGCCAGGCCCTCGTCGGCGGCGGACAAGGCGCCTTTATTGGCCGAGTGCATGCAACCGCTGCGGTTCTCGACAATCGCGCCGCCCTGGTGGCTGGAGCGCTGTCGAGCAACCCGGAAAAGGCAAAAGCGTCGGCCGCCGACTACGACATTCCGGCCGCACGGGCGTACGGCTCCTACAAGGAACTCATCGAGAGCGAATCCAAGCTGCCCGCCGACAAGCGCATCGACTTTCTCTCGGTCGCCACGCCAAACCATACGCATTTTGAAATCGCCAAGGCGGCGGTCGAAGCCGGCTTCAACGTGATTTGCGACAAGCCGATGACTTTCGACCTGGCCCAGGCCGAGCAACTGGCCGAGGCGGTGGACAAGTCAGGCGTGGTGTTCGCCGTCTCGCACAACTACACCGGCTACCCGATGGTGCGGCAGGCCCGAGAGATGGTGTTGGGCGGCGAACTGGGCGAGATTAACGCCTTCCGCTCAAACTACATTCAAGGCTGGCTGCGAACGCGGATCGAAAGCGGGGATCAGAAGCAGGCGGCCTGGCGGACCGACCCGTCCAAAAGCGGCGCCGCAGGCTGCTTCGGCGATATCGGCACGCACGCCTACAACCTGGCCCGCTTTATCACCGGCTTATTGCCTGAGACGGTCAGTTGCCATTTGAAAATCTTCGCTGAAGGCCGCAAGCTCGATGACTACGGCCACGCCGTGATTCGGTTGGAGAATGGCTGCCTGGGGACCGTGACCGCATCGCAAATCAGCCACGGCCGCGAGAATGACCTGTTCATCGAGGTCGACGGCACGAAAGGCGCCCTGGAATGGCATCAGGAAGAGCCGAACAAGCTGATTGTTCGCCGCAACGGCGAGCCGCTGCACATCTACACTCGGAATCCGGGCGCCAGCTACATGATGCCAACCGCCGCCGCTTCATGCCGCTTGCCGGGCGGGCATCCAGAGGCATTCTTCGAGGCCTTCGCCAACATCTACCGCGCGGCCTACGACAGCATGATCGACCGCGCGACCGGCAAGGGTTTTGAGAAGGTCGACACGCTCTATCCGAACGTCAGCGACGGCGTGGAAGGGATGTATTTCATCCAGCAATGCGTCGCCAGCAGCGCCGAGAACGGCGCCTGGCTGCCGCTGCGCCACGCTCGGGCTCGGCGCTGAGCAAAAAGCTTGCTGCGATGACAGAGACTAGTTCCCACGCTCTGCGCGGGAACTCGCGTTTGGACGCTCCGCGTCCGCGGATAAACAGTCCGGCGGTATTCCGTCCATCGCAGCCGCAAGGCAGAGGGCGATGGTTGCAGGCCGCCCGAGGCCGCAGAGCGGCGGCCCCTCGTTCCCACGCGGGAGCGTGGTAACGAGGGGCCGCTGAGCAAAAAGCTTGCTCCGGCGCCGAGTTCGTTGTTCAATCGATTAAGGCGGCTTTTCTTAATGCGTCCTCGGCTTGTGCCCGACGATGAACGCCTATCCGACTGACGACGAGCGGCGCTACGTGCGCGTGACCTGTCCGACTTGCCGTGCGGTGCTGCACCCGCGCGTCGAAAAGGCGGGGCGGCGCGTGCGCTGCCCCGATTGCTATGCGGCGGTTCTGGTTCCCCAGCCGGCGCCCCCCGAACCGCCGCCGAAGCCGATGCGCGATCCGGGCCAATACAAACTGGGCGGCAGCGAGCAGCCTGCGAAGCAGCCCGATGTCTTCCTGCTGCTCTGTCCCAGGTGCAACGCGCGGCTTCACCCGCGGTTAAGTTACGTGGGCAAGCGCGTGCGCTGTCCGGATTGCGAAAAGGTGATCCGCGTGCCGCCTCCGCCGGCGCCGGAGCAAGTTAAAGAGTTGCAGTCTCCCGGCCAGTACGGCGTCGGCGCGGAACCGGCTCGGGCTGAGGTGAAGCACGAATTGCTGTTGGTCCAGAGCGAGCGGCCTGAGGAGCCGCCGCCGCCGGAAATGCCTTACTGGTGGCTCGTCAGCGGCGTATTGACATTCCCCTGGCAGATGTCATCGCTGAGCTGCTGGACGACGCTCTCGATGTTTCTCGTTCCGCTCGGCGTCGTCATTGGCGCCATCGCCTATCTGATCAACGGCCTCCATCAGGGCTCCATGGTGGTGGCTTTCCTGATCGTACCGACCGCGTGGACCTTGCTCTGGTCGATGTCGTACGCCGCCGCGTGCGCGCTGGGCATCATGCAGGACACTGCGGCCGGCTTGTACGACGTCGATCAGTGGCCGGAGGGGAGCTGGCGCGATCGAATCGGCCCGCTGGCTTACGTCGCATTGCAGCTCATTTTGGGCGCCGCGGCCGCTTCGGCGCTGGCCTTTCCCGTCGGGTTGTTCTTCGGAACGTTGTGGGGCGGGCTGTTGGCCGCCGCATTAACCGCCTTCACCTTCCCGTTCTTTCTGCTTTCGGCGCTGGAGGCCGACAGCCCGATGGCGCCCTACTCGCCCGTCATTCTCGGCAGCCTGCCCAAGCTGTGGTGGGCGTGGTTGTTCGTCGGACTGGAATCGCTTGGCGTTTTCGCCGCGGTCGGCGCTCTCACCGCGCTTGCTGCGCTTGCCTCGCCGCCGCTCGCCGTGGTGGCCGGCGCGCCGCTGCTGGCGGCCGGCATGTTCATCGTCGCACGGCTCTACGGCCGCCTGGCCTGGCGGATCGGCGAATGGGAAGCAGAAAAGAAACGCCGGAAGAAGAAGAGAAAAAAGAAGAAGGCGGTTCAAGCAGCGGCGGAAAGCGGCGAATAAGTCGGGTGGCACGCTGCTTGGCTTCAGAACAGCATCATCTGCCCCGATGGCGATCGAGGCGGGCGGAACTGCGAGCAGTCCAGCTCGGGCAGCGGCTGGTCGAGGCCGTGCTTGCGGCGGAAGACGGTGAAGTTGCGGGCAATCTGGGCGGCGTACTCGCCGTGACCGCGCATGCGGCGCCCAAATTGCGATTCGTTCAGCTTGCCTTGCCGCGTGGAACGGATCAAGCCTTCGATCCGGGCCTGCTTGTCGGGCAGATGCGTCGCCAGCCACTGGCGAAAGACCGGCTCGACGTTCAGCGGCAACCGCAACAGCACGTAGCCGGCGGAACGAGCGCCCGCTTCGCGCGCCGCCGCCAGAATAGCAGGCGTCTCATGATCGTTCAGCCCCGGGATGATGGGGGCCGTCATCACGCCCACCGGCACGCCCGCGTCGCTCAATGTGCGGATAGCCGCGAGCTTTGCCGCGGGAGATGATGTGCGGGGTTCCAAGCTGCGGGCCAGGTCTGCGTCGAGCGTGGTGACGCTGAGGTAGACGTGAGCCAGGCGTCGGGCCGCCATGGGCGCCAGCAGATCCAAGTCGCGAAGCACAAGCGCGTTCTTGGTGATGATGCCAACCGGTTGGTTCGCTTCGTTCATCACTTCGAGCAATGCGCGCGTCAAGCTGAAGCGTCGCTCGGCCGGCTGGTAGCAATCAGTCACGCCCGACATGACGATCGTTTCACACCGCCAACCGGATCGGCCGAGTTCGTGGCGCAAAAGCGCCGCGGCGTCGTGCTTGACCAGCACCTTGGTTTCAAAGTCGAGCCCCGCGCCGAGCCCCAACGTTTCGTGTGTTGGCCGGGCATAGCAATAAGCGCAGCCATGTTCGCAGCCGCGGTAGGCGTTGATGCTGTAGCGGAAGGGGATGTCGGGGCTGTCGTTCTCGCGGATGATCGTCCGCGAGTTATCCGGCAGAAACTCCGTCGGCACGACGCGACGATCGGCCAGCAGGTCCTCGTCGTGCTCCCGATCTTCGAACGTCTCTTCCAGATGCGTCGCGATGAAGCGATTCGGCGGATCGCCCTCAGCGCCGCGCCCTTTCGCCTGCGGTTTGCCGCGGGGTTCCATGCTGCCATTATATCCGTTTTGCTCTCGCTCGTCCTGTTCGGCGCCGTGCTTCAGTATTCGCTTCCCAGCGGCCCGCCGGAAGGCAGCAATTCGGCCAATGGGCAGCCATCGCAAAGGGGCGTCTTGCGGCAGTGCTCGCGGCCGACGCGTTCGAGCAGGAAATGGAACTCGACGAGTTGGTCCGGATCGCGATCGAGCCCGCTCTCGACGTATTCCTTGAGGGCGTAGCCGTCGGCTTCCAGCTCGACCCAATCGTGACGTTTGAGCACGCGATGGGCGGCCAGGTCGGCGATGAAGCCCGGCCGCCTGCAGGCGAGCAGTAAGATGGCATCGACCGTTGCAGCGCCGACGCCGCGCTCGGCAAGCAGTTCTTCACGCAGCGTCTCTGCGTCGGTCTCGAACATGGCGTCGAGTTCGCCTTGCCAACGCTGGACAACGTACTGCAGCACGCGCTGGACGCGGGCGGCGTTTTTGCGAGCGTCGCCGGCGGGCTGGATCAACTCGGCCAGTTCGTCTATCGGCAATACTGCGAGCCGCCTGACATTGAGCAATCCTGCTTCGCTCAGGTTGTGCAGCGCCTGTTCCGCTTTGGCGTGCGAGGCGCCGTCGCCCAGCAATGCCGACAACAACGATTCCAACGGACCGTCGGCCGGCGCTGGCCGCTGCGGCCCATAATGCGCGGCCAACAACTCGAACGCGCGATGCAGATTTGATGAGCCCATAGCGGGTTCGCCTTTCGTGTTTCGATCGCGATGCAAGCTTGCTCGCGCGGCCGCGTCAAGGCCCCCCGAACGCGACCTGAGTCGAATGAATCATGATTTGTCAAGACGGAAATACCAGCCGCCATTCGCTTCGAATCAAGAACTCAGAAAGTCCCTTTGTCGGGCGCGGAAGCCAAGCTTATAATACGTGAGTTATGCGGCGTGCGAGTGAGGCACTCGGCGCCGCGATGAGCTAAAGGCGAGTGTTTCAAGACAAGGGAACTGCAGCCGTGTTGTCTGTCCGACCCAAGGTCGCCGAGTTGGTGTTCCAGTTGTATGGACGCTCTCTGCATCCCGAGCTGTTCCAGGTTTACGATTCGCGGACCGTGCGCCGCGGCGAGTACGAAGCCACCATCAACATCACTGGCGCCGGCCATGTGGTCACGTGGCGATATCACGGGCTGACGCTGACTGAGGTAGCCACATCTGCCCACCATCCGCTGCCGCAAAAGCGCCGTTTGCTTTCCTATCGGCTCAAAGGCGAGCGCAACGATCGGATGGAATGCCGGGGGGGCGCCTCCTATCAGGTCAACTTCCAGCTCGAACCCGTCGAGCCCGAGGTCTTCTGGA
This sequence comes from Pirellulales bacterium, assembly GCA_035547635.1. Classification (GTDB taxonomy): domain Bacteria; phylum Planctomycetota; class Planctomycetia; order Pirellulales; family JAICIG01; genus JAICIG01. The sequence continues at coordinate 5,349 of DASZUP010000119.1, read as the reverse complement.
CCTTCCAGCAGGAGCTCAGCCACGACGGCGAACGGCAAGGCATGCTGCACCGGTTCAACTCCAGCGGCCGCATGGCGTTGGGCGCCTTGAGCTATATCAACGTCGAAACGCGGAATCGCAGCCTGTTGATCCAGGCATTCCACACCTTTCCCGACGACTACGCCATCGTCAAAAGCCAGTCGCTGTACGAGATCCCGTAGCACTGGCCAGGAACTTCTCCAGCTCCGCGTTGAACGCCGCCGGGTTCTCCAGAGGCGCCATGTGACCGGCGGCGGAAATGATGGCGAACTGGGCGCCAGGAATGCTCTCGGCAATCTGCCGCATCTCGGCAACGGGGGAAATTGGATCTTCTTCGCCGACGACGACCAGGGTCGGCACGCTGATCTGCGGCAAATAGTCCGTCATCTCCGGCCGCGCCGCCATGCCTCGCTGGGCGGCGGCAATCGCGGCAGGAGCCGTCGAAAGCATCACGCGGCGCACCTTCTCGACACGTTCCGGTTGCTGTTGCGCTGTTTGCTTGCCAAAGAGCCGGGGCGCCATTGCCGCTGCGGCGATCTCGGCGCCTTCGTTCAGGACGCGCTGCGCCATGCTCAGCCGATTGGCCGCCGCCTCGGCGGTATCCGCAGCGGCTCGCGTATCGCACAGCACCAGCGCCTTCAGACGATCGGCGTGCTTCTTGACAAACTGCAAAGCAATGTAACCGCCCATCGACAACCCGCAGAAGACGACCGGCTCATTGATCTTCAATGCCGCGAGCAATTCGGCCAGATCGTCGGCGAACTGCTCCATCGAGACGCTCTCGTCCGAGGCCGAACTGGCGCCAAAGCCTCGCAAGTCGGGTGCAATCACGCGATGGCGGGTTGAGAAGGGCTCGAACTGGCCAGCCCACATCGAATGATCGAGCGGAAAGCCATGGACCAGCAGCAGCACTGCGCCCGCCCCTTCGTCCCATACGTTCCATTCGACGCCGCGGACGGCGACTCGCTTCATGGCCGACTCCTTTCGTTCAGGCTTTGTCCAGATGCTTGGCGAAGAACTGCCGCACGCGCTGCCACATGGCATCTGACAAGACGTGCCCGACGTTCGGCTCGATGAACGACGAAAAATTCGCTTCGGCGTGCTGCGATTCGTAAACCCGGGCGATCGTCTCGATGCCGCGGCGGGCCTCTTCAATCGGGCTGCCGCCGTCCAACTCGCCCAGGTTCAAATGCAAGGCCCGGGGCGCAATCAACGCGGCGATATCGGGCGTGTCGCCGTACTGGAACAAGCCCGGAATGAAGTTCGGAAAACAGTGCAGCAGGTGCTTGCGGTGGATCGATTCGTAGGTCGGCAGGCAGCAGTTGCCGACCAGGGCGATCAGCCTCGGTTCCCAAGGTCCGACCAGCCAGGTGAAGGTGGAGCCCATCGAGTGGCCGTAGCAACCGAGCCGATCGGCTCGCACCTCGTTGCGGCCAGCCAGATAGTCGACGGCCCGGCGCATGTCGAGAATATTCTTCCACGCCAGGCACTTGCCGGCCACCACGTAGCGCAGGAACTCGAAACGCTCGAAGCCGCCCCCCTTCAGGTCAGGACTCTGACGCTCACCGAAGCAAAGGGCATCGGGACACAGCGTCACGTAGCCCTCGCGGGCGAGCGCTACGCCGGTGTGATGCATCTCGGCGCCTGCCAGCCCCGCCGGTTCCACCTTGCCAAGGTGATACGCCCCGTTGTGCTGGTGCCAGACGCAGATACCCGGCGCCGGGCGGTCGGCGCTGACGCCGTCGGGGATCAACAAGTAGGCCGGCACGCGATCGCCCGGCTCTACTTCGTAAGAGACGGTTTCAATCCGATAGCCGTCCTTCTGCACGGTCTCGCTGGTCTTGGCTTTCAGCGGACATGGCTCGGGCCAGGGACCGCCCAGGCAATCCAGCAGTTTTTCGCGGAAGTCGACCGCCGGCATGTTCTCTCCCGCGTTGGCAGCTACGGCTTTTGTTTCGCTTCCTGTTTCGCCAAGGCATCGCGGAACAGGGCCAGTTGTTTGGTCATCAACCCGGAGAATGGATTGACTTCTACGGCCTGCGATTGGACTTTGACGGCGTTTTTGTAATCGCCGAGGGCATAATAGCAACGGCCCAGCGTGTCGAGATAGCCAGCTTCGTTAGGCTTCAGCTCCAGCGACTTCTTCGAGCAGCTCAAGGCCTCTTGCTGGTCGCCTTCCGTGTTGGCGATCAGCCAGGCGAGTTGATTGTAGGGCGTCGAGTCCTCGGGATCCTGCTGGATCTGACCGCGAAACATATCGGCGGCCTCCTTGATCAGCCGCATGGTGCGCTCGCGCAACGAAGCCTCGAGGTCCGGCGTGCGGTAGAGTGCAATCAGCACGTCGGCGTCTGTCGGATCGGCGTCCAAAGCTTGGGTCAAGTGCTTGACGCGTTTATCGCGGTCTTCAGGCGAGGTCAGGTAGCAGGCATGGTAATAATTGAATCTCGCCCGCATCCGGTCCAGTTCCAATTGGTTATTCTGAGCCTCGTTGCCGGCTTTAACATTCGCCTCGATGCCTTCCATGGCGCCTTCCAGCAGCTTGGCGGCGGCCAGTTCGTCGCCTCGATCATGCAGCATGTCGGCCAGAATGCTCTGGCCATATAAGGTGAACACGCTGGTTGTCGGCCCGATGGCGATGATCTCCCGCAGTTCGTGCTCGACCCAGCGGTGCAAGCGGTGCTGCTGCAGTTGCACGACGACATTCCAATGCGCTTGCTGTTTGCCAGCAATGCCCGGCGCCTTGGTAGCTTGCTGCGCGAGTTTTTCGGCCGCCGCGGCGTCGCCTTGCTCTTGGCGAGATTCCGCCAGGGCGTAGAGCAGTAGCGGGTTAGCGTTGATCCTGTCCGAATATCGCTGGCCGACTTCGTCGATGATTTCCCACGCCTTTTGTTCCACAAGCCAGGTGATCAGTTCGAACAGCGTTTCGTCCGACGCTCCCTGCTCTTGGGCGACGACCTTGCGGATGGCGGCGATCGCCTCGTCCTGACGGTCCAGGCGGCGCAGCAGCACGACCTGTTGGCGCCAGAGCGCGGCCGCAATTTCCGGCCGGGTCTGTTGCGGCGATTCGCGGACCAGCTTTTCTTCGGCCTCGGCCAACTCGGCCCAACGCCCGATGGCCGCGGCCGGCTCGGATCGCGAACGCAAATAATTTCGCACCCAGTCGGCCGCCGGCCGGCTGCTGTCGCCGATCCCGCGTCGAATCGCGGCCTCGCGTACCGCCCAGGCTTCGTCGCCGACCAGCGAGGAAGGCATGAGCGCCAAGGCGGCTTGCCGGGAGATAATCGGCGACTTCTCGAACCGCGTCATCCGACACAGCGCTGCGACTCCCTTGTCTTCGGGCAGCGCCGCCAGTTGCTTGATCAGCTCGGCGCGCTCGCGCAGACTCTTGCTGTCGTATTCTTCCAGCAAGGCCTTGACTTCGGGCGGATCGCTGTCGGCGACCCAGTTGACCTGCATCGAGCGGACCAGGTAGCGAGCCCGAGCCGCGATTTCGATGTCGTCGCTGTTTTCGGCTGCAGACAGCGCGTCGAAGGCTTCGAAGCCAATTCTTGCAAGCTGCTCCTGGGCGCGCTGACGCACGAAATAATCGTCATCGCCGAGTTTCGCAATCAGTTTGGCAATCCGCTCAGCGTTTACCGCGGCGTTCGCCTCTCCGGAAGGCGAACGGGGTTCCGCCTCGGAGGCCTTTTCCGCCGCCAAGGTCCATGCCGTCCACAACGCCAGCGAGCAAAATGCGGCAAAAACGCACCCTAACGACCGCCGCCAGACTCGTCCTGACCTCATAATTCGTTCTCGCAACGATTCGTTGTTCCTTGTTTCAGGATAGCTGACTTTTCCGATTCATGGCAAGGCGGTGAGACGGAACGACGGCCGGAGAAGCCAGGGTGAAAATGGGGCGATTATCTCCCCGAGGCGTCGGATTTGGTCTCCAGATACGGGATTTCGCAGCCTTGAGGGCGAGTTTCGGCAATGGGAACTTTTTGCACGGCTAGCAGCGAGTCGATCGCGTCGCGGAGATAATCTCGTTCGACCTGCGCGGCGTCGCCCCAGCTATCGTCAATCGCGCCCATGTAGGCGACCTTCCGACCGCGGTCGAGAAGGAAGACCGTCGGCGTTTGCCGGACGCCGTAGGCGCGTCCCGAAGCCTGGCTGGCGTCGTACAGGTAGGGGAAGTTGTAGCGTCGTTGGCGGGCCCGCTCCTGCATCGCCGCCAGATTGTCTTCCTCGCCCGGGTTGCAGCAAATGGCAATCAGTCGGACGCTCTGGTCGCGGTAGTCCTTCTGCAGGGCGATCAACCGCTCCTGATTGGCCGTCGCCACCGGACAGTGGTTACAGGTGAAGACCAGCACGATCAACTTGGCATTGGCGTAGTCGGCCAGAGCGTGCTGGCGGTCGTCCGTGCCGACAAGTCCCTTCCACTCCGGCGCCGGATCGCCGATGCTCAACTCACGGTTGAATTTTCCTGCGATGCCGACGGCAGGCAAGGCGTAAAGAATGGCTAGGGCCGCACAGGCGAGCAAGGCCGGAAATCGAAGCCCAGCGGTCGTACACAGAGAGCCGTTCGGAATGCGGAACGCGGAACGCGGAATGCTTCGCTTCATTTCGACCTTTCCGCCAGCAGGCTTGTCTGGCAACCTCTGACGCCCTTAACTCTGTGGTCCGGATGAGTCTTCCATGCCCTCAATGTAGCGGCGCAAGCGCTCGACTTCGTCGGTGATGTGGCGAAGCTTGAGCATGTTCTCGACGCGTTTAACAAGTTCCAGTTTGTTGACCGGCTTGCTCAGAAAATCGTCGGCGCCGGCGTTGACGGCCCGCTCAATGTCGCCCAGTTCGTTGAGCGCAGTGACCATCAGGATCATAATGCCCTTTGTCTCCGGCGAGCCTTTGAGCTGCTTGCAGACTTCGAAGCCGCTGAGCTTGGGCATCATGATGTCGAGCAGGATCAAATCGGGCTTGAAAGAGGCCACCTTCTCCAACGTGTCGTGACCGTCGACGGCGATGGCGACCTCGCTATCCACGTCCGACAGGTAGACTTCCAGCAGTTCCACGTTCTGCGGATTATCGTCGGCGATCAGGATCCGGCTGGTTTCAGGCGTCTTCGCTTTCGAGGCGGCCATAGACGGCATGTTCTCTTCTTTATCTTTGTCGAAAAACGTTTGGAACTCTCGACCGCAGACCGACCAGGCGACCGGCCTTATCGGCGAAGCCGCCGATCAGCGTTCAACATCTGCGCTGTTCAACATCTGCGCTGTTCAACATCTGCGCTGTTCAACATCTGCGCTGTTCAACATCTGCGCTGTTCAACATCTGCGCTGTTCAACATACGGCCCC
>DASZUP010000118.1:0-4622 GCA_035547635.1 Pirellulales bacterium | reverse complement strand
ACTAGGCCATTTACTACACAGAATAACTACACTGATCATTGTCGCCGGCTGCGGGATTGGGTCAATATGTCCATTTAAATGCGCTTTATCAGCGGATAATCGCAGTGTACCTAATATCGTGCTAATACTTGCCGATGACCTCGGCTATGGCGAATTGGGCTGCCAGGGAAACGCCCAGGTTCCAACGCCTCACATCGATTCGGTCGCGGCCGGCGGCGTGCGGTTTACGGCGGGCTATGTGACCGGGCCGAACTGCAGCCCGTCTCGCGCAGGACTGCTTACAGGACGCTATGGCACGCGGTTCGGACATGAGTTCAACCCGATCGGCGCCAACAATGAAGACCCGGCCTTCGGCTTGCCGCTGAGCGAGATCACGCTGGCCGACGTCTTGCGCGACGCAGGCTACGTGACCGGCGCCGTCGGTAAATGGCACTTAGGCGGAACGGCAAAGTACCATCCGCAACGTCGCGGCTTCGATTCGTTCTTTGGCTTCATGCACGAAGGGCACTTCTATGCTCCGCAGCCCTGGCCGGGCGTCGCCACCATGCTCCGCCGGCGCACGCTGCCGGGCGGCGGACTCGGACGACGAACTTTCGGCGACGTGACGTATTCCACGCACATGGGCGGCTACGAGCCGGAATACGACGCCAACAATCCGGTTGTGCGCGACGGCCAGCCCGAGGCGGAGACGGAATATCTGACCGACGCCTTCACGCGCGAGGCCGTGAGCTTCATCGACCGCCAGCGCGACAAGCCGTTCTTTCTGTATGTGGCCTACAACGCCGTCCACAGTCCGCTGCAAGGCGCCGAGGCCTACTTGAAGAAGCTGGCGTCGATCGAGGACATCCATCGCCGCATCTTCGCGGCCATGCTCGCCAATCTCGACGATGGGGTAGGGGAGATTCTGGCCAAATTGCGTTCCGCGGATCTGGAAAATGACACGCTGGTTTTCTTTCTAAGCGACAACGGCGGCCCAACGCGCGAACTGACCAGCAGCAACCGGCCGCTGCGCGGCGAGAAAGGAAGCGTGTTTGAAGGGGGCGTTCGCATTCCATTCATGGTCCGCTGGCCTGAGCGGCTGCCTGTGGGCGTCACTTATGACGAGCCCGTCTCGTCAACGGATATCTTTGCCACCGCTGTGGCAGTTGCCGGGGCGACGCCGCCCAAGGGGCGAACGCTCGACGGCGTGAACTTGTTGCCTTATTTGACGGGCGAATCGCAAGGCCGCCCGCACGAAACGCTGTATTGGCGCCAGGGGCGCAACACGGCCGTACGCGTGGGCGACTGGAAACTGTTGCGGCATGGGCGGGGCAAGAACGCCGGCGCTTGGGAGCTTTACGATCTGGCACGCGACCTCGGAGAGACCAACAATCTGGCCGAGGCAGAACCCGAGCGGCGCGAGGAGCTAGAGGCGATCTGGAATAAGCTCGACGCCGAGATGGTGGAGCCGGTGTTTCGGTAAGAGCGTTGCAACATGCAGCCCCGGCGCCATGTCAGCCGGGGCTGTGATGCGGATGCCTGGCAGGAGCGCTCCAACTGTACGCCGGCACGAAAGATGATCACGTAGATCAGGCTTTCGAGCCTGATGCGAAGGGCCCGTCAGGCTGGAAAGCCCGACCTACTCTCATGCCGCGGTAGTAGCTCAAGCCGCCGGCGTCAGCGGCGCGGCTGAGAAGGTCGTTGTGAAGACCCGCCACCAACGACGAACCATCGCAGTGCAGGCGAGCGTAAGGCAGTCCGCTTCCCTACTTCCCTGTACGTCGTGACGTCGTGGCGGCAACTAACGAGCAAGATCGGCGAATTCAGTTGAGCCAAGGAACAATCGTTCGATGTCTGCTTCGCTCAGGTCGCCGCTGATGTATCGAGTTTCCCAGGTCGTGAGGCCGGCAGGATCCGCGGGCCGCCCGAGGAAGAATTGGTAATAGTTGTTGACGACGAGTTCCGCGCGTTCTTTGGAATGGAAGATGCCGTCGATGGCGTCTTGACGCGATCTTCCGGGCATCTGAATCAAGTCGACCCAGCTCTGGATCTCATTCGCACCGCCCGAGCGGTGCAGCAGGATCGAGTACAGCGCTTGGACGAATGCGGCATCATCTTTTCCCGCCATGAATTCCGCCGAGTTGAGGAAGCCGTTGACGACATCTGCTTCGGTTGCGCCGGCCTGAAGAATGGCCACCCATCCCTGGACTTCGCCATCGCTGCCGGTGCGTCCCAGAATCTCCTGGTAGAGATGTTGCACCTGCAGGGCTCGGTGCTCTGCCGATCGGAAAATACCGTCGACCACGGCCTGGCTCGATCCGGTGGAATGATAATAGGAGACCCAACCTGCGAGGCCGGCGGGATCAGCGCTCCGATTCAGGAGATCTCGATACAACTCCTCAATGAATCGCTCGTCGGCGCTTCCGGTGAGCGGAATTGGGTCGCCGGGGGAATGCACTTCGAGGGGCAGCCATGTGTCAATGGCCGTCCCTTGGACGGCGAATTCGTAGGCGCCTTCGTTGGCATCGTTGTTGGCGACGGTGATGGTGGCGAAGCGCAGCCCCTTCGCACTGGGATTGAAGGTGACCTGGAATGTGGTGCTCCCGCCCGCGGCAATCGTGGAAGCCGGCAGCTCCGTGACGGTGAAGTCCGACGCGTCGGCGCCGCTTATCTTGACCAGCGGCGAGCCCGTCAGGTTCAGATCGGAGGTACCGGTGTTCGCGATAGTAAAGGTCCTTACCACGGCGCCGCCGGCGATAGCGCTGTCGCCGAAGTCGGTGGCGTCCGTTGTCGACGGGGACGTGTCGCCAGCGACGATCGGGACGCCGCCGCCCAGCAGGTTGATCTCGGTGGCCACAATGGTGAAGTCGCTGCTGCTGTAGTTAGTGCCCGATTGGTTCCGGACGCCGATCTTTCCGACCGGCCCTGGGTGAGTCGTGCCGTTGTCGTTGTCAACAAAGCTCGGCACGATGGCTTTGAAAGAAGTATCGTCGCCGGCGATCCAGCTGCCGCGGCCCAAGGCGTGGCCGTCGCCGGTGCTGCTCGCGCCTGTCAACTGGAAGGAGCCGGGAACCGTTGGCGTGCTCGCGACGACATTCGTGATCACGTACGTTCGCCCATTGATTGCCGCCGAGGCTCCCGTGGTCTCATCGATCACGTCGCTGATGGTGACCGTATCCCCGTCCGCCAGCCCCGTCGTGTCCGCGGCGCCGATAACGATGGGGCTGCCATTGGTATTCGTGATGCTGGTAATCTCGCTGCCGACGATGGCGCCGGCATATCCGTTGAAGCTAACCCCGTAAACCCCCGTAAGCCCTGTGCCGTTGATGGTGACGACCGTCCCCGGCGGGGCTTGCGGTGCGCTCGAGGTGATGTTGGCGGGCACAGTTGTGCCCAAGAAAGCTGCGAACGTGAACTGGTGTTGGATGTTGTCCGTGGGAGGCGTGTAGCTCGCTGGTTTCAAGAAGGTGACGAAACTCGGCTCCCAGCTCCAGGCGCCGCCGCTCGAGGCCGTGCCGTCGCCGCTGATTCCAACCAGGTCGAAGGACGTGTTCAGGACCACGTTCGTGACGATCCACCTGCCGTTGACCGCTGTCTGGCCGGTCACGCCACTGATCGTTACGAGATCCCCAACGGCGAGTGATCCTGTATCCGCGGTGTTGATCGTGACTGTCCCTGCGTTGGGGTTCGTAATGCCGGTGATCGTATGAGTCACGGTCGGAAGCGCATTGGTCTGAACGATCGTGGCACCTGTGGGCAGGACGCCAGCGCCGTCGCTGGTGATAAATGCTCCGGGATGGTCTACCCCCGGCTTGGAAGCCGTCAACCTCGCAACGGTCGCCTGACTAAGGCCGGAGATCGTGACCTGACCGGCTGCCGCGTTTTGTATAGCGGGCGGAGAGGTCGTATCGATGTACCCTTGGCTCTGCTGCGTGCCCCACTGGGCGAAGGGAGAAAACGCCTCGGGATTGGGTAGTACGTTCGGGGCCTGAGGATTGGGCGCCGTATAGGAATTCCCGCCGACGGCAATCTGAAGAGTGCTTGAGGCGGCCTGCGCGTTCGCAACGTCGTCGTCGAACGAGAAACCGTACGAGGAATTATGCAGCACGTCGTGGACGAACCACACGTAAGGATCGAGGTTGTAAATCCCGAAGGTGACCGCCGTCCCGTTAAGGGTGGCGCCGACGGTTGGCGTGGCCGGGTTCGGGTACCACTGGGACTCATCCGGAATAGCGTTGAAATTGTAGACGCCCCGCAGCAGCGATTTGATCTCGTCGCGCAGTTGAAGGGCGGTTCTCTGGTCCGGCAGCAAGGTGTCGCGATGGGTAGTGGGTTCAAACGCCTGGTTGATGACAAAGCTTCCGGTGTTCCCGCCGATGACGTACCCCAGCAGCGACGCGGACCGACTCGCCTGGGTCGTGGGATCCACCAGTAGGCTCATGGTTTGCATCACGTCGTAGACCGTCTGGGCGAACTGCAATGCATCGGCGGGCGACCAGTTGCCGCCGCTCGAAGCGACGCCATCGCCCACGGGGCCGCCCGTGCCCGTGATTCCTGCGAGCTCGAAGCTGGTGGCGGTGACGTTCTTGATGGTCCAGACGCCGTTGATCGAGGTCTGGCCGGTCACGCCGCTAACCGTAATC
>DASZUP010000117.1:0-6979 GCA_035547635.1 Pirellulales bacterium | reverse complement strand
TCGGCAACCGGGGGATTCAACGTGAATGGGATGCCGTTTCGCGCCATTGAAGGAGCGATCTTCATCGCTTCTTAAGGTTTCTTTGATATAATGGCGTTGTTGGCGCGGGCTCCGAGGCGGCTCGCCGGGCAAAGCAGCGCGAGGTACGCCTTTTGGCGGCGCTTTTTCCATCTCGCTGCTTTTCTTTCGGTAACCTTACTTCACAGTCGCTCGCCATGAACTCAGTCAATCGATTCGCCGCTCGACGTCTCCTGCTCCGTTCCGCCGCGTTTGGCGCGGCAGCCTTCTACAGCGTGCCGGGACTGTTTGCGGAAGAACTCACGCGCACCCCGGCGCAAACCGAGGGCCCTTTTTATCCCGACCACCTGCCGCTGGACACGGACAACGATCTGCTGATCGTGAATGACTCCCTTACGCCGGCCGTGGGCGAAATCACGCACCTCAGCGGCCGGCTGCTCGACTCGCGCGGCGAGCCCGTTCGCAACGCCACCGTCGAGATCTGGCAAGTCGATCAGCAAGGCGCCTACCTGCACACCGGCAGCAACAACGGCGATCGCCGTGACAAGAACTTTCAAGGCTTCGGCCGCTTCCTTACCGGTTCGACCGGCGAGTACTACTTTCGCACGGTCAAGCCGGTCGCCTATCCCGGCAGAACGCCCCATATTCACTTCGCCGTGAAAATGCAGGGGCGCGATAAATTCACGACCCAGTGCTACGTCAAGGGAGATCCGGGCAACGAGCGCGACGGCATCTTGCGCCGCATCCGCGACGCCAAGGCCCGCGAATCGGTGATTATTGATTTCGCGCCGGTCAAGCAGTCTCGCGCCGGAGAGCTGGCCGCCAAGTTTGATATTGTGCTGGGTTTTACGCCCGAAAGCTGAGCTTGTCGCGGCCCCGGAGACGAGGCGCCTGCCGGCCGTCGCAATCGTCGGGCCGCAGAGTAGTCCAATCGCAGGGGCTTGCGCCGCGTTTTCCTCAAGTGTCTCCGGCGTTGCGACGATAAACGGATGGCTGTAAATCGGCGGCAGGCATTTCTGACGCAGCCATACCTTTTGTTTACCTTCCTGTGCCCGCGAGATGCGGCGGCCTCGGGAGACGCTCGTTTGCTGATGCGTGCGACGATGGTCGGCCTTGCGCTGCTTTGCCTGGGCTGCACCCAGCTTCAACTGGCGCGCAGCACCGTCAATCAGGGACGCACGCTTTCCGACCTGCAACGACAGCAGGTGCTGGATAACCTGGCGATGTTCGCCTCCAATCCGGACGCGCTGGCCTGGCACGTCAAACTTCAGGGCGGCCTGGTGCAGGTTGCGGATCAGGGAAGCCTCGGTTTGCTTGGCACGCTGTTCAACGACGCCAGCATGACGCCCAGCGCTAGCGCGCAGCGAGGCGTCGTCGGACAGTGGGACGTCGAGCCCTCGGTCGACGTTGATGAGCTCGAAAGCCTGCAGTTGGCCTATCGTCTGGCCATTCATCCGCAAGACGCCGAGACGCGCGTGGAAATCTACAGGGAAATCGGCGAGACGGCCGTCAGCCTGCGCATCGTTCTCTCGGAATCGGCGCTCGATCAACTGATTGGCGTACTCGTACCCGATCCGGCCGATCAGCAGTGCTTCCGTCAAGAGAACCGTCGACTCAGGATTGAACTGCGCCACCAGATCAGCATCCTGGAGCAATTGCGGGCCGCTGATGTAACTCGCACGGCGCCGGCCGCGGACGACCGCGCATCTCCCGAGGCGGCCGACGGCATAAGCTCTCTCAAGGCGATGCTCGAAGAGCGAGTCTTGACGGCCGACACGGCGCAAGCGTGGGTGATGCTGACCACCGAGGCGCGCCTGTTGACCGAGGACAAGCTCATCAAGCTCACTCAGGAAGTCTGCGGCGCCGAGATGCATTTTGCCCCACGATACCCTGCCGATGGCCGCCGGGAACGAAACGTGGCGCTGGTCGATCAGGCCGAGGAGAAAATCGACAAGCTGTTTCAATTGCTTGAGGACGAGCAGTTCCAGCGTCCCTGGCTGTTCGCCGGCGGCAAGAAGGACGTGCCCCCGGGCGCCTGCGACGTGGGCCGCTACGGACGCTGCTATCTGTGGACGCCGCCGTGGGCGCGTCGCACCTTGACGGAGTTCGTGCTGATCGTGCTGGCGATTGCGCCGACCAGCGAGCAGGACGTTTCGGGCGGCGGCGGCGTGGCTTATAGTCCGACGACGGCCAGTAATCCGTAATCCCCTCTTCTCTGCGAATCGATGCGCCGGGGTGCATCGTCGGTACTCGCGTATTGACAGTGCTGCGCGGCCTGCCTAGCTTGGCAACGCGGCCTGCCTGCGTCCGTCCGTGCCGCGCGTTGGAACGCTCCAAGAAAACAACTGCCGCAAAGAATTCTCCATGATCATGCAACCTTGTCGCCGCCTCTGGTTTCTCGCGCTATTGATCCTCGCGATGCCTGTTCGCATTGCGGCGGGGGCAGAGCCCGCCGCAACTCCGACGGCAAGCCTGGCCGCAGCGTTGCAGCCGTTTGTCGACAGCCACTCGTTGGCAGGCGCCGTGGTGTTGGTGGCCGACAAGCAGCAGACGCTCCGCGTCGAAACGGTTGGCTATGCCGACGTTGCGGCCAGGCGGTCGATGCCGGCCGACGCGCTGTTCTGGATCGCCTCGCAGTCGAAGCCGATCACGGCGACGGCGCTGATGATGCTCGTTGACGAAGGCAAAGTGAACGTCGAAGATCCGGTGGAAAAATACTTGCCCGAGTTCAAAGGGCTATGGCTGACCGTCGAGCAAGACAACGACCATTTGTCGCTCAAGCGCCCCAAACGCCCGATTGCGGTCCGCGATATCCTCTCGCACGCCAGCGGGCTACCGTTCAAGTCGGCTATGGAACAGCCGACGCTCGACTTGTTGCCGTTGCGAGTCGCAGCGCTCAGCTACGCGATGACTCCGTTGCAATTCGAACCTGGCGCCAAATACCAGTATTCCAACGCCGGCATCAATACGGCGGGCCGCATTATCGAAGTCGTGAGCGGCATGCCCTACGAAGATTTTCTCGCCGAGCGGCTCTTCGAACCGCTCGGCATGAAAGATACGACCTTCTGGCCGAACGAAGAGCAACTCAGCCGGCTGGCCAGGTCTTATCGCCCCAACGCGGCAAAAAACGACCTCGAAGAAATTCCCATCGGGCAACTTAAATACCCGCTTAGCGACCGAAGCCGCCAGCCGATGCCGGCCGGCGGTCTGTTTTCCACCAGCGCCGACGTCGCCCGCTTCTGCCAGATGATTTTCCGCGGCGGCGAGTGGGACGGCAAGCGATATCTTTCCCAGTAAGCCGTCGAGCAAATGACGAGCAAGCAAACGGGCGAATTGCCGCAGGCGTACGGTTTCGGCTGGGCCACGGGCGGCGGAACGTTCGGGCACGGCGGCGCCCATGCCACGAACATGACGATCGCGCCTCAGCAGGGCGTGATCACGATATTCATGGTGCAGCACGCCGGTTTTCCCGGCAACGGCAAAGAAAGCCTGGCGACGTTCCAAAAGGCGGCCTACGCCCTGTATGGCAAGCAGCGCTGAGGCGCGCCGACTTTGCCGTCGCCTTGGCGGCGACAATCGCTCCGCTCAATTGCCGTTCTGCGATTCTTCCGCTCCCAGCATAAGCAATTCGCCGCGATGCGATTCGGTGGCGTCGGCCGCCTGCTGGCTCGACTCGAAAGGCAGGTAGGCGACGCGCATCTGCAGGCGATACAGCTTGCCGACCTGGTACGGCGAGACAAACCATTGGAAATCCCAAGCGGGGTTTCCCTTGCCTCCGCCCGAAGGCGACTGCGAAAAGCGAATCTGGTCACTCGAGCGGAACATTTGCGCGTAGGCCATGCCGTGGCTGAGGCCGAAGTACCATGGTTCGTCGTAGCGGTACGTTGAGCGATTGAAGACCAGCGACAGCGGAAAGTCGTCGTCATGAGTAAACGTCCTCTCGTCGCCGACCGCCAGGTGCGTGGCTGACTCGCCGTGCTTGGGCGTAACGCCGCGGATCCATTGTGCAGGCCCGCTCTGGCCGGTTTTCCGCCCGAGGAAATGAATGTCGAGCGATTCAGGCTGCTGGATGTAACTGGCCCAGAACATGCCCACGTAGCCATTCTGAAAACTCTTCCGCCGCGGAATACACTCCACGGTCAGCTCGATCACGCCGTCCGGCAACATCTCAAACCGTTGGCAACTCTCCAAACCGAAGTGCGGAGAAGGCGCCTGGTAGAGCTCGACCGTGTGCTTGTCGATGACTCGCAGTTCCATCGGCGCATGGCGCGGCTCGAACAGGATTTCGCGATCGCGAGCGACGCCATCATGGATATGCTCGAAATTCAGTCCGGCGTACGCCGGCACGAACAGGTTCTGCGGTTGCTTTGCGTGCTTTAACGAAGCGAGGCCGCTATAGCCGGCGCGATGGCCAGGAAGCACGTCATCGTCAACGGCCGAGTTGTCGACGATCACCGCTTCGACGCCGGACGCCTTGAGCGTGACGTAATGCTGCTCCGCAAGCGTGAATTTCGCCGCAGGCTGAGAAAGCGTGGTCGCGCCCGGTTCGGCTGCCGTGCTGCAAACCGGGCTCGCAAGCAAAAGACCCATGAGTATCGCGAAGAAGACAACGTTCATTTCACTATCTCCTTACGGATTCTACGGCGCTGCGGCTGGCTCCTCTTCCTGCGACGCCTCTTCATGGGGCGACGTTGTCGCCGCGTCGGCCGCTGCTTGTTCCGTCAGCGGAAGCTTGTAACAGGCTGCTTCTTCCGCGTTGCGGACCAGCAAATACTGTCCAGCCAGCACCGGGTTGTTCCAACTCTTGCCATCGATGGCCTGGAACGTCGTCAACTCCCGGTAACGCTTCGGCGAAGCCTCAACCAGCGCCATCTCGCCCGACTCGGCCTGGACCAGCAGCAGATCGCCAACCAGCAGGAGCTGTCCATGCCCATAGTGTCCGCCTTGCCAGCGGCGTTTGCCGCTTTCCGCCTCTAGACAGACAAGCGAGCGCCCATCGTCCAGGCCGTAAACAAAGCCGTCGCGAAGCACGGGATTCGTGAATTTCGGCTTGAGCTTCAGGTTGTGCGACTTCCAGGCCTCTTGCACGGAGAACTTGCCGTCGCCGTCTTGCTCGACGTCCAAGAGCATGCTGCCAACGCCGTAACCCGAAGCAATCAGCACTTGGCTATCGCCGACCGGGATCGGCTGCGCCACCTTCGGCTGACTGCCTTGCCACTGGTAGCGCCACAGCACGCGGCCGTCTACCGGGTCGTGGGCCGCCAGGGCATGATGATTGATGATCAGGATCTGCGGGGCGCCCGCCAACTTGGCGAGCACCGGCGAACTATAGCTGGAAGGATCGTCACCGGCGTGCCAACGCTCGTCTCCGTACGACTTGTCATAAGCCACCAGAGAATGACCGTCCGGACCGCCGGCGCTGACTACCACCAGGTTGCCGATGACTGCGGGGGAACAACTCTTGCCCCACTGCACGTTCGGGGCCTTGTTTTCCTCGAGCACGTCATGAGACCAGATCGCCTCGCCGGTCGCACCGTCAAGACAATTGAGCCGTCCCGACGCTCCGAGCGCGTAAACGCGCCCATCGACGATCGTCGGCGTGGAGCGCGGACCGTCGCCGGCAATGACTTCGCTGAACCGGCCTGGGTCGGCATGGGCCCACAGCAACTTTCCGGTGAGCAGTTCGTAGCAGGTTACGAGTTCCTGGTCCCCTCGCTGCTCTTGTGTGATGGCATACGGGCCGATCACGGCGAACGAAGACCAGCCCGCGCCAATCGGCTGGCGCCACATCTGCTCGGGCGGCTCGGCCTGCCAATCTCGCGCCAGCGCAGGCCCGCTCAGCTTGCCGTTGCGGTCCGGGCCAAGAAACTGGGGGAAATCATCGGCCGTCGTGTGCGTCAGGTCGATCGTCGCGTCGGCCTGCTTTCCCTCTTCCGAGAGCCCTTTCGCCAGGCGCTGGTCCAACGGCGGACGCCAGCGCCAGGCGAACGCCGGACGCATGTCGCCGCTGACCCCTTCAATGCGCACCAGCGAGAAGAACCCGACCACCAGCCCGACGCCGAGCACGACCAGGACGGTGCGCGTCCGAGCAGGCAGGCCGGTAAAGAAAATCGCCCAGAACGCCAGCAGTAACAAGGTGAGCGCAATCGCGGAACTGGTTGACAGGAACTGGACGGCGGCATCGTTAGCAAACAGGTCCGTTCCTTGAATCGCGGCGACCAGCGCTGCGCCCAGCGCCAGGATGATCAGCGGCGCGCGCCAGCGGAGACGTTGCGGCTGCTGCGATGCTTCCGCGCGCAGCTCCTCGTCGGGGCCACGGTCCATCGATTTTCTCCTCCTTGGCGAATTCTCGGAACGACGCGATCCAGGCGCTCGGCGCCCGGGCGCGCTCGCCCGGGCGTATCGAGACAGTCAGGCGGCGCCGTCAGCCGCCGCAACCTGTCAGTCGGTGCGGCTGGTGACTTCCAACAGGTGCCAGCCGAACTGCGTCTTTACCGGCCCTTGGACGGTATTCACCGGAGCGCTAAAGACGACTTTGTCGAATTCCGGCACCATTTGGCCCGGCCGGAATTCTCCCAGTTCGCCCCCCTCCTGGCCCGAGGGGCATTGCGAGTGCTCCCTCGCCAGTTCAGCAAAGTCCGCGCCGTCGGCGAGCTGATTCTTGAGATCTTCGCAGGCTTCTTTCGTATTGACCAGGATATGTCTCGCGCTCGCTTTTTTCGCCATGATCAGGCCCTTCTTCGGCTTTTGTCAGCCGAGGCAAATGCCGCCGTAAAACTCGAACCTCGCCGCCGTCGGCGGACTCCTCAATACATTACAAGCTTAGCGGACGGCGGCAAGCTGGCAATCCGTCTTTGGCCGGCCTGAATGACTGCTGCGCCCCGGGGCGTTCCGGGAGTAGAATGTGGATGACGCGTCTCGAACCAGTGCGTCTCGGGGCCAATTCGCAGCCGCCCGCAGG
>DASZUP010000116.1:0-10952 GCA_035547635.1 Pirellulales bacterium | reverse complement strand
GCATTCGCTCTCAGCATACCGTCAGCCTCGCGCCTCGGCGCGGACTTTAATTGCCGCCGTCTCGCGCACCAGCCTTGACGTGGAGCAGGATGAAAGCCGCAATGCCCTGCTTTGCTGGCAGCCGGTCGGACGCGGGCGCGTCGTCTATCTGGCCAGTCCGGAAACCTACCGGCTCCGCTTCCTGCACGGAGACCGGCTGCACTATCGGTTTTGGGGGCAGTTGTTGCGCTGGGCGATTGCGGCCGACCTGGCCGCCGGATCGGAGTTGGTCAACATTCGCACCGATCGGCCCGACTATCGCCAGGGCGACCGGGTGCAGGTTGCCGTGCGCCTCAAAGACGAGGCGGGCCAGCCGGTTCTCGATGCCGAGATCGAAGCGGCGGCGGTCGCTGGCGGCGACGTGCAGTATACGGTCCCGCTACGGCCAGATGAATCGATACCGGGCCGATACGTCGGCGCATTCGAGCAGTTGCCCAGCGGCGCCTACCGCGTGGAGCCGCAGGGAGACCAGATCGCGGAATTGCTCCAAACAGGCGGCCCAGCGCAGCCTGGCAGCGCCGCCAGTTTTACGGTGCGGAATCCGCTCAATCGTGAACTGCTCGACACGCGCAGCGACCGGGCGCTGGCTCGGCAAATCGCCGAGGCAAGCGGCGGCCAGGTGCTGCCGCCGACGGCAGTCAGCGAAGTGCTGGCGCTGACGGATCTCAAGCCGACGATCAGCGAACAGACGGAGAAGTTGCCGCTGTGGGTGCAATGGAAGTTCCTGTGGCTTGTGTTCGGCTGCTTGTTTGCCGAATGGGCGGTACGTAAACGGATGGGCCTCTCGTAACCGGGGAGATTTGAGATGTCAGCCAACGCCGAAAGAGCGGTTTATCCCGCGGTCATGGATCACAAGCTGCGGCGGATCCGGCGCCGGCAATCCGTATTGGCAGTGCTTCGCGGCGCCTTCCTTGCCACGGCAGCATTGCTCGCGGCCATGTTGGCGGCGATGTCCATCGACGGACGGCTGACGCTGTTCGACGCGCGCGCACGCCTGCTGCTGACCGGCGCGGCGTTGGCGTTCGCTCTCGTCACGCTGGCAGTTTCCGCCGGCCGCCCGCTCCGTAAGACTTTACGATTGAGTCGCGCGGCGGGACAAGCCGATGAAGAAGTGCCGCAGCTTGAAGAACGCTGGACCACGGTCTCGCACTTCGCCGAGCAGGGCGAACCGCCTCAGACCCCGCTCGGCTCCGCCATGTTGCGGCAGGTCGCCAGCGAAGCCGTGGCGCTCGGCCGGCTTGTTGAACCGGCTCGCGTGGCCCGAACCGGCCGATTGCGCCGTTCGCTCTTGCTGGCGGCGGCCTGCATGGCGGCGCTGGCCGGTTTTCTGCTCATGAACAGGCAGCAGAACCTCGTACTGCTGCAGCGCTTCTGGGCGCCTTGGGCCGATATTTCCGCCACCCGCGTGGAGAGCGTGACGGGCGACGCCGCCGTCCCGCGAGGCGACGCCGTCGAACTCGTCGTTAACGTTTCCGGTCTGCGTCGTTCGTCGGCGACGTTGTTCGTCGATACGGGCCACGAGGCGCCGGAGCAGATCGAATTGACGCCTGAGGCCGAGCGCCCCGAGCGACTGGTCTATCGCCTTGCGGCGTTGGAAGAGTCATTTCGCTACCGGGTGCAGGCGGGCGACGGCCGCACGCCCTGGCACGCGGTGACGGCCATCGATCGCCCCTCGCTCGCCGAGGTTCGTTTCACGCTGACCGCGCCGGACTATGTTGACCGGCCGCAGTACGAAAAACCTTATCTGCCGGATCGCGCCCGTGCGCTGGCAGGCAGCCGCTTGAGCCTGCAGTTGCGGCCTGAAGCGGAATTGGCTTCGCTTGAGCTGCTCATCACGCGCGGAGCCGACCCGAACGCAACGCCGGAGCCGTTCCCCCTGGCGCCGGACGCCGACGGCTGGTACCGCTTCGAAACGATGCTCGCCGAAGACATCACGCTGAGTCCCGTGTTGTTCAGCCCGCACGGATTGAACAATACGGACCGGCCGAGCTGCCACATTCGTGTGATCGCCGACCGGCCGCCCGTGGCTCGCGTGACCAGTCCTACGGAGGAACAGGCCGTCGGCGCCCAAGACGTTGTCGAGGTCAAGTTCGAGGCGCACGACGACCATGGCATCGCCAAGGCCGAACTCGTCGTTTACGGAGAACCGCTTGCCGACGGCGAACAACCGCCCGTTTTGAGCGTGAAAGACATCCCCTTGGGCGAGCAGGAGCTTTCCCGCCACGTGCAAGCCGCAACGCAACTCGATCTTTCCCAATTCGATCTGATGGAAGGCGAGAAGATCAGCTTTGCCGTCCGAGTCTCCGACAATCGCACAGGTCATGTCGACGCCCAGGCTGCGGCAAGGCGTGAACGGAACAAGAATGCATCGGGAGAAGCGACGGAGCGGCACAACGAAGTCGAAGCGTTCGAACCCGGCGCCCCTGCCGTTGACGATGCAAAGAAAGTCGCCATGGATTCGCAAGGAGCCGCGGCTGGCGGCGGCAAACGCGAGGGCGAGGGCAAGACGAACGAAAACGCCGCGAGCGTGACGGACAGTAGTCGCCCGCATCGCGATAATAAAGCAGAGATTGCAAACCGCGGCCCAGGCGGGAAGCCCCGCGGAAACGCGGTGGCTGCGACGCAGAAAAAGCAGGCGGAACGCGGCGCCGTGGCAGTGCGCGACAAGTCTGCCGGCTCCGACGACGCAAGCAAGCCGGCCGCCGCGCCGGAACCGGGCAAACCGACTGACGCTAACGCTGAACCAACAGCAGATGCGCCTCGTGGCGCGCTTGCGACCGCGGCGGATGAAAGCGTCGATTCCAAGGAGAAAGTCACGGGCTTGCAGCGCGCTGCGAGCAACAAGGCGAAGGAAGACGCCATAGCTGCGGCGTCGCCCGATGCGGCTGCGGCCGGCGAGACCAGCGTACCTCGCGCTGCGGCGGCAAACGACGAAACGGATGCAGGTAAGACGAAACCCGAACAGCTCATGGCCGGTCAGCCCGGCAATAGGGCCTCGGATGTTGCTGCGGTTGCGGACCGAAAGCCGGAAAGTAAAGACGAACCTGCGGCTCAGCGGAAGGTTGGAACAGCAGACGCAGAAACGGACGCCAGGCAGACTGCCGATGCAGACGCCCTCGCTGGCGGCAGCGGCAAACAAGCTGATGACAAGCAGGCGCAGGACAGCAAAACGCAGGACAGCAAAACGCCGGCGACCGGCGAACCGCGGCTAGCCGCGTCGTCAGCCCTAACCGCATCGACCGGCGAGCAGGCAGCGGAGAAAGACGCCGGCGACAAGGCGCCGCCCGTGGACGACGGCGATCCGCAAGAGCCGAAATCGGGCGATGTGGCGCAAAACACCAATGCGGCCGCCGTAGCAGCGGGCGACAACTCGTCGCCATCCGAACCGGGCGCCGCACCGCTGCGGCCATTCATGCAAGACGAAGCGGCGGGGCAGAATGCCGAAAGCAACCGGCTGCGGCTGAAGATTACCGCCAGGCTCGCATCGGCAGGCGAACAGGACGAGCATCCAGAGGAGTCGCCGCTGGAACTCCGCGAGCGGATCGTTCGCATCGACCGCCTCTTGCGAGAGAGCCAAGCGGCGTTGGAGAAGCTTGTCGAGCAGGCGGCTGCGGCGGCGATCGCCGACCCGCAAATCAAGGCCTTGGGCGGCGCCGACAAACGCCTGGTGGAAGCCGAACGCATGATCGCGGAGTTGAGAGAGCAATCGAAAGACACGCCGCTGGCATTCGCGGGTCTGCAAATGGTTGAAATCGACGCCGCGCACATCTCGCCGGCGCGCGACCGCCTGTTCGCCGTCGTGCGTCAGCCCGACGCTGAGCCCGAAGCCAATCTTCTCGAAGCCTTGCATCGCGTGAGCCGGGCCAGGGAACTGCTCGACGAGTTGCTGGCGCGTTACGATCGGGTCGTTCAGGAACGCAAGCTGGCCGATTCGCTGGAAGAAGTCGCCGAGATGTACGAAGTCTACGTGTCCGGCGCCCACCGCCTGCTGCGAGCGCAGACAAAGCCGTCGGGCAATCCGCTGCAACGGAAAATGGCCATCCTCGAACTCGACCAGGAATACCTTGACCGCTTGCGCGACGTGATCGAAATGCGCCGCGATCTGATGTCGGAGTTCGGCCGGCTGCTGGGCGACGACCCCCGGCTGCGTAGCAAGTACCTGGACGTCATCAAGCGACGCCGGACTTCCTTGCGGGACCAGTTCGGCAGGCTATACGAACGTCAAACGGCGGCAGCCGCGGAACTGGCCGCCTGGCGGCAGGTCGACGAGACGCAACGAGAAGACGTCTGGGCCATGGCGGCTGAGTTGCGGTTGCAGGACGTCTCCACCCTGGTTAAGGACGCCTCACAACTGCAGGAACACGTTACCGCGCAACTTCCGCTGGGGCTTGATCCGGCGGCGGGCGCCGCGGCCGCCGCCCTCGACCAGGCCCGGCAGATTGCGGTACATGGCCGCGCCGCAGCGGTCAAATCGCGGCGGCTGATGCGCAATCCGTTCGACGATCGCCTCGATCTGACCGAGGACATGGAAGCCCTGGGGCTTGGCCTGAGCGAGTTGGGCGCCGCCTTGGAACGGCTCGCCGCCGAGCACGATGACGAGGAAACGGCCGACTTTACCGCTCAGCGTCTGGCGGAGACTCGCACCTTGGGCCAACGTCTGAGCGGTTGGACCGAGACGGCTGCGAACTTGCATCAGCAGCGTTACGCGGCGCTGATCCAAGTGGACCAGCAACGACTGGCGGCCGATACGGATGACTTGCGAACGGCGCTGCAGAACGCCGATGACGAGTTCAACGGGCAGTTTCGAGGCGAAGTTCCGCCGGAAGTGCAAGCCGTGGCCCGGGAACTGGACGAGGCAATCGAAGCCATCACGTTCAACCAGACTGCGGCGGCGTATTCGCTTTCGAGCGAGGATTTAGGCGCCGCAGAAGTCCAGCAGTCTCTGGCCTTGGAGGCGTTCAAGCGTGCGGAAGAGCTGTTCGACCAGATGCGGAAAGCGGTCATCGATGCGCTGGACCAGACGGATCCAGACAACCCGACCGTCGCCGATTTGGAAGATCCAACGCTGGACAAGTTCCTGGAACAACTTGAACGCGAGCCCAACCTGGGCGCGCTGTTGGGAATACCTGATCGCCCGAGAAACCTGAAGGTGCTCAGCGACTGGATGCTGTGGAACTCGCAAGGCGGGTCCTTAGGCGCTATGGGTGAATCCGCTCGCCGGGCCAGGCGACGCGCGGAAATGCAAGCGAAAGCGCCGCCGAAGCCTGGTTCGGGCGATCGGAAGGACGACGAGGAGGAGGAAGCAGAGCCGACTCAAGCGATGCTCGCCGAAAAAATCGAACAGTTGCGCCGCCAGGCTGCTGATCCTGAGATGGACAAAACGCAGGCCGAAAAGCTGCGACAAGCGGCCGAGCGGCTGGAAGAGCTGCGGCAAATGGTCGCCGCCCGAGAGGGAGACGACGACCGGACGGAAGAAGAGTGGCGGCAGTTGGCCCAGGCGGAACAAACCGAGGAAATGCTGCAACAGCAAATCGAGGAACTGCGCCGCCGCGCCGCGGATCCGGAACTGGACCAAGAGCAGGCGGCCAAGCTGCGCCAGCAAGCTGAGCGACTTGAAGCCGAGCGCCAGCGGCGGGCGGCAGCGGGCGACGACGGCGGCGCCGCGCGAAAGAAACGGGAGGAGCGCGCCCGCGCTGAGCAGTTGCGCGCCATGATCGAAGCGCTGGCGGCCGACAAGACGCTGCCCGATATGCAGTGGAACCGAGTCCTTTCGTCCCTTGACGACGGGCTCTGGCAGGTCCGCCGCCGGACGCCGCCCGAGCAATACCGCAAGGCAATTGAGCAGTATCAGGAACGAATTCGACGACTCAGGGGCCTGGAGACGAGTGATGCCGCTTCGCCTTGATCGCCGCAGGCTTGACGCCCGCGCTGGGCGCGGCAGAGCGACGTTGAGCCAGTCTTTCATGCAACGCTTCGGCAAACGCTCTGTGTCGCAGCCCGTCGAAGGCCGGCGGCTGCCGCGGATGCAGGTCGTCTTGCGTGCGGCGGCGCTGGCGGCGTGCCTCGGAAGCGCGAGTTTACTGGGCGCCGAGGCGCCGCCGGCAGTTCCGACTGCGACATCGTCCGACCTTAGTTCGGCGCTTCCGCCCGAAGAGTGGACGCGCGTCGAGCGTGCGATCGATCGAGGGCTGGAGTGGCTGGCCTCTCAGCAGGCAGACGACGGTTCGTTTCCTTCGAACCCGGTCGGCCAGCCTGCGGTGACCTCCCTGGCCGTGATGGCCTTTCTCTCACGCGGCCATCTGCCGGGGCACGGCATTTATGGACGCCAGATTGATCGGGCGATCGAGTACGTATTGGCGCAGCAAGATCGCCGGGGCTATTTCTCCGCCCTGCGCGTCGCGCCTACGCCTGGTCATTTAACGCCGCCGCAAACGGTTCACTACAACCACTCGATCGCCGGACTGATGCTGGGCGAAGTCTACGGCATGACTTCGGGCGCTCAATCTCGGCGCATCGAAACGGCGCTTTCCAAGGCGCTGGCCTACAGCCGCTCCATTCAGGCGATTGGCAAGGCCCACCCGGACGAAGCAGGCGGCTGGCGTTACGCCTATCAAAACGGCGGCCTCGGGCAAGCCAATTCTGATCTCTCGGTGAGCGGCTGGGCGCTGATGTTTTATCGCTCCGCGCGCAACGCCGAGTTCGCCGTGCCCAAGCAGTTTGTCGATGAAGGCCTGGACTTCGTCGAGCGTTGTTACGTGGACGATCCAGCCGATCGCCAAGACGGGGTGTTTCGCTACCGGCCGTTGTCGGTCCAGAAAGAGGCCAAGGCGACGTTGGCCAACACCGGTTCGGCCATGCTGGTGCTGGCGCTTGGCGGGCGGCACGACAGCGAGATGGTGCGGCAAGGCGCCCAGTGGTACGCGTCTCGCAACTATCCCGACGCGTCAAAGACGGGGCACTTCTACCTGGCGAGCTACTACAGCAGCCAGGCGATGGCCCAGGTGGGCGGCGGCGTCTGGAATCGGGTCTACCCGCAGATTGCCGCCGCAGTGATGAATGAGCAGACCCCAGGCGGCGCCTGGCCCTCGGGCAGCGGCAACGAGGTATCGTTTGGCTCGACCTACTCCACGTCTCTGGCCGTGCTGGCCTTGACGCCGCCTTATCAGCTATTGCCGATTTACCAGCGCTGATAGGCTGCGTCTGGGCTGATGGTCCGCGATTGCCGGAAAATCGGCCTTCGGCGACGCAACCCTTTATGAATTAAGGGTTTGGCAGTACACCCCAGAGGGTTCGAACCTCTAACCTTCGGTTCCGTAGACCGATGCTCTATCCAATTGAGCTAGGGGTGCAAATGGTTGCGTCGTAAGGAGATAACGGCCTCTTTATGCCGCCATGCGCCGCTCATAGTCGGCCGGCTGCCGAACTTGCTCGGCGCCGCTCCCGCAACGAGAAATAAGCTTAACAAAAATGCCGCCGCCAGCAAGCCCGGGAAACCACGGCGAAATTTGCATCGGTTTCCCTATGCCGGTGACAGGCTGGAACTTGCCGCGTCAAAGGATTGACGGCCGCGAGCCGGGAGAGGTTCGCCGGCGGACCTGCTAGAATTCAACCTGCGACGAGAGCCGCTCTTCAGTCACGCGGGCAGCGCAGGGTTGACGCGGCGCAAGAGGGCGGCAGGCTTTGATCGCCGGTCAAGTTGGCGGCGGTCAAGCTCGCTCATGGGCCCGTGAACATGCCAGGCGCGACAATTCGGCGGGACGTGCTGTTGAAGAGGCTGGTTCGGGCTGCCCAGATCCGAGCCGCAGTCTCAATGCTTGCGATGCTCGTTGCGATGGTCGCTGCAGCCCCGTTTGTACAGAATGTCAATGCAGACAGTCTCGCGCCATTAGGCGTCGTATTTGGACCGCCGTTGATCGCTAGCTGGCTGATGACGAAGTTCTATTGCCGGAGGACCGTGATCTGTCCCCGTTGTGGACAAAGCTTATGGAGTTGCGGGACGGGGAACTTCAAGGCTCGGCGAATGAAGATCAGAGACAACGCCCGTGCGTGCCCCGGCTGCGGCCTTCCGATTGAATGAACGTGAAACTCGGTGTGTTTTGACGGAAGCGAAGTGGCCTGACGCTTGTGCCCGTGTGTGTGGAGCGAGCGGCAAAATCAATCAGCCACAGCGCACGACCGACCGAACGCGTGATCCGCGAATTACACGCGACTGCAGCACCCTTGAGACTTGCACTCAACCGTTGCGGATCGCCAAGCTGGACGACCCTCGCCTATCGCGAAGGCATTCGCGTCAGCGAATTACCGCCCGTTCACCGCTGACTTTGCCCGTAGCGGCGGTCACAATGGGCCTTCGCAACCTCCCTGACGACTTCGATCCCTGCAGAGCGCCAAATGCACGACAAACTCTCGCGTCGGAAATTCCTCCATGAAACGGCGGCGGGCGCCGCCGGCCTGACGGTCGCCGCGGAACTGGCCGCGGCGCAGCAAAGCGCAAACACAAGTCAAACGACCCGCCACCGCAGCTCGTGGCAGGCGGCGAATGATCGCGTCTGGCTGGGCGCGGAGTATTGGGCCAACCCGCTGCAAGATTGGCGGATCGCCAACGGGCGGATCGAGTGCATCAAGCCGGCGCCCAACCGCAACGTCCACCTGCTCACGCGGCGGCTGGGCGAACAGCCGGGCAGTCTGCAGATGAGCGTTCGCCTGGGACGCATCGGCGGCGGACGGCTGGCCGGTGGGAAGGGCTCGGCCGGCTTTCGCATCGGCGTGCGCGGGCCGCTGGACGACTACCGCAACAGCGTGATTCATGGCCGCGGAATCGATGCGGGCATTACCAGCGACGGCCGGTTGTTTTTCGGCAAGCTGAGCGGGAGCGCGCCGGTCGATCTGGCCGCCAAAAGCATCGAGCTGCGGTTGCAAGTCGAGGCCTCGGGCGCCGCAAGCACGATCACGCTTTCGGCACACGCGATCGAAGACGGCAAACTGCTGGGCGAGCTGACTCGCGACTCGATCCCTTCCGAACGACTGACGGGCAACCTGGCCCTGGTGGCGAATTTCGACTTCGGTTGCAACGCCTCAAACAACAAGGGGGCGAAGAAAAGTGCCGCCAGTGGCGGCGCCAAGAATGACCCGGGGCTCGGCGAGTTCTGGTTTTCGGATTGGACCGTCGACGGCAGCCGCGTCGAAGCGCACGACGCCGACGCCTATGGCCCGATCCTGTTCAGCCAGTATTCGCTCAGTCGCGGCGTGTTGAAACTGACGGCGCAGATGCCGCCGCTGGGCGCCGAAGACGAACAGACGGTGCGGCTGGAAGTCGAGCGCGACGGGCGTTGGGTCGAACTGGCCCGCGAGACGATCCATCCGGAAGCCCGCACGGCTGCGTTCCGCATCGAAGCGTGGGATGCGACTCGCGAAACGCCCTATCGGCTGGCTTATGCACTGAAGTCGAACGACGGCGGCAGTCAGCAGCACTACTGGTCGGGCGTTGTTCGGCGCGATCCGGTCGATCAGGACGTGCTGACCGTGGCCGACGTTTCGTGCAACATCCACGAGGCGTTTCCCAATGCGGCGTACACGGTCAACATGGCGAAGCTGAACCCGGACCTGATCGCCTTTGTCGGCGACCAGTTCTACGAATCGACCGGAGGTTTCGGCGTGCAGCGGTCGCCGCTGGCGCCGGCGATTTTGGATTACCTGCGCAAGTGGTATCTGCACGGCTGGACCTGGCGCGAACTGATGCGCGACCGGCCCAGCATTTCGATCCCCGACGATCACGACGTCTATCAAGGCAATATTTGGGGCGAGTCGGGGGCGCCGCAAACGACCACGCAGGAAGCAGGCGGTTACAACATGCCGGCGCCGTGGGTCAACGTGGTGATCCGCACGCAGACCTCGCACCTGCCCGACCCGTGGGACGCCACGCCTTGCAAGCAGGGGATCGGCGTCTATGCCTGCCCGCTGGTCTACGGCCGCGTGAGTTTTGCCGTGCTGGCCGATCGCCAGTTCAAGAGCGGCCCCGAAGGGAAGACGCCGCCCACCGGCGGCCGGGGCGATCATGTCACCGATCCGAACTTCGATCCGAAGACGGCCGATCTGCCGGGCCTGCAACTGCTCGGCCCCGGTCAGCTCGAGCACCTGCGTCAGTGGACGACCGACTGGCGCGGCGCCGACATGAAAGCCGTCATCTCGCAAACCATTTTCACGGCCATGGCCACCACGCACGGCTCGCCCAAGGGGCGGCTGGTCGCCGATTATGATACCAACGGCTGGCCGCAGAGCGAGCGCAACGCGGCGCTGGGCGAAATCCGCAAGGCATTCGCCTTCCACATCGCCGGCGACCAGCACTTGCCGGCGATCGTCCATTACGGCATCGACGAACACGGCGACGCGGGACTGGCCTTTGCCGGCCCGGCGGTGAACACCGGCTATCCGCGCTGGTTCGAGCCGCTGTCGCCCGGCGAGAACCGCGCCCCCGGGGCCCCGGAGAACACGGGCGATTTCCTCGACAGCTTCGGCAATCCGCTGACCGTGCTGGCGGTGGCCGACGGCAAGCAGCGGCCTCGAACCGCCGTATTGGAAAAGCTGCACGACAAGGTATCCGGGCTGGGGCTGGTGCGTTTCGACAAGCGGCGCCGCACGGTCACCGTCGAGTGCTGGCCGTTTCTGGCCGACCCGACGCAGCCCGGCACGCAGTTCCCAGGCTGGCCCGCGACCTTCGACGTGCTGGCGAACTACGGTCGCAAGGCGGTTGCACAATTGCCGCGGCTGGAAGTGCGCGGCATCAGCAGCCCGCTGCTGGAAGTTGTGGACGAATCTAACGGCGAGTTGGTTTACACGTTGCGGATGTCTGGCGCGACATGGCAGCCGCATGTCTTTGCACCGGGCAGTTACACGGTCAAAATCAGCGAACCGGA
>DASZUP010000115.1:0-4600 GCA_035547635.1 Pirellulales bacterium | reverse complement strand
CGAAACGCCGAAGCGCGTCAGCGCAGCTCGCCGAGCTTCGTTCAGGCTTCCACGAGCGCAAAAAGTGAGACATTACAGAGCACGAGAGGTCTCAAAGGCTATCAGCCGTTTCCTGCTTTCGGGCAAGATAAAACGCTGCTTGCCGCTCGTGCTATGTTTGAATGCCATCGCACCGCCCCGCCGTTGGAGGCGGAATTGTCCCTCGCCGTTAGAATCAGGAAAAACGCAGTCATGAAAAACCGAGCCTTTGTTGGGGCGCTGCTGGGCTTCGCCCTGGGATTGATTGTTTCTGAGTCATGGCGAAGCGCGGCGCGCGTTGCGGAAGCGCGGCAGGCCGACCAACGTAAGCAGCAAGCGGGCAGCGCAGAACCGGTGCAAGCCGCGGAAAGCGCTGACGCGCGCTACGCCCGCGCCTCGCTGAAGCTCGCGCAGTTAGCTCTGCGGGAGGCGAACGAGGCCAATGAACGCATGCCGCAGACGGTTCCCGAGTCGAATGTCAACCAGTTCCAGCAGGACGTGCGACTGGCTGAACTGAGGTTGAAAGCGGCGCTCGATCCGTCGCTGCGAGGCTTTCGCAGCGAGAATCTGTTGCTCGCCGAGAGCGCGATCCAAGTCGCCAAGGACGAGTATCAGAAGGCCTTGCTCGCAAACCAGCAGGTCGCCGGGACGGTCGGCAAAACCAGGTTGGAACGCCTGGGGATGGAAGTTGAAGCCTGCCGGTTAAACCTGGAGCGCGAGCAGACGCTGCGCGACGACATGGCGTCTCGCGTCACCGACGTCCAATGGCAACTGCAATGGATGCGCGACGAACTACTGCACGTGCGCAGCCGCGTCGAACAACTCTCCGACTTGAATTAGCCATACTGGCATCGTATGCGGTGCTAGCATTGGCTTCTGCTAGCAGTGCGAAAATTTTTATCGCACAACGAAAAAACTGCTTCGAAAAATGCCGTTTCGCGGTATACTTCTCGCCTGAGCGGCGCCGGAGGGACGCGCCGCCGACGGCCCGCTGTCAGGGTCGTAAACGGATTGTCAAATACGGTCTATTTCTAACTTGGGAGGGAACCCATGACCCGCATCCCGCTGCGCAAGGAAGACGAACAAGCCAAGGGTCTGACCGAACGGCTCGAAATGAGCACGGCCGAAATCGGCCTTTCGGTCCGAACCACCAACTGCCTGGAAGAACGCGGCATTTTCACCGTGCACGACCTGCTACACTGCACGCGAGATGACTTGCTAAGCATCTCGAATTTCGGTGAGAAGACGCTGGACGAGGTCTACAAAGCCCTGGAAAGCATCGGCTTTTGCCGCCAGCCGAAGCGTCAACCCGTCGCCGTCTGAGCGGGTTGTTTCCCTTCGGGCCGACCGCCGCACTTGGGCCGCGGCTTAGCGGCCCAGGTCAAACGCGCGCAGCCCTTGCTTGCTGCGAATGTAAATCCGGCTGCCGGTAACGGCCGGCGATGTCCACGTCGCATCGTCGGCCAACCGGCTCTGACCGAGTTCCCGATAACCGGCCGGGCTGGCCGCCACTACGAGCAGATCGCCCCGCTCGTTGAGGCCCAGCAGCCTGGAATCGGCCAGCACGGGCGTGCAGTAATAACCGTGGTTGCCGTCGATCCACACGGTTTTGCCTTCGGTCAGCGAGATACAGGCGAACTCGCCGCCGTCGTTCATGCCGTATACGTGCCCGTCGTAGATCACCATCGACGAGAGATAACTGGTCAAGTCGTCGTTTTCCCAAGCGACCGTCGCATTGCAAGCGTCGCCGGCTGCGGTGATTCTCAGCGCCGTCAGCGGCCGGCCAGTGGCGGTCACGATGACAAAATTGCCGGCGGCGACCGGCGTGCCGATGCTTTCATCGTATTGAATCTGGAATGGATGTCGCCACAGGACGCGGCCGTCGTGCGGATCGATCCCGACGACGTGCGGCCCGGTCATCACCACAACCTGAGGTCGCCCTGCCACCGAAGCCACGATGGGTGAAGAGTAAGAGACGTTTTCGTCCAGCGCCTGCCAGGCGACTTCGCCGGTGGCGGCGCGAAAGGCCATGATCGTGCCGCCGCGCTCGCCGCCCACGCTGAGCACAAGCAAATCCTCAAATAGCGTCGGCGAGCCGGTATAGCCGAACAGCGGGACCGGCGCGCCTTCGCCCGCCCCGATCGGGACGATGACATTCTCCACTCCATTGACGTAAGCGCGTCCGCCTGGCAAGCGCTGATGCGTTCCAAACCGCTCCGGCAGGTTGATCTGCCACAAAACTTCGCCGCTTTTCAGGTCCAGGCATTCCAGCCAGCCGGCGATTCCCAGGCTGTAAACCCGGCCATGGTCGATCAGCGGCGTCGATTTCGGTCCGTTGCCGTGCCGCAGACCGACCTCGTGTGGATTGAAATCGACTGAGTGCGAACGCTCCCAAAGCAACTTGCCGGTGTCTGCTTCGAAGGCGAGCGTTCGTTCCTGCTTTTCCTGGCGGTCCGTGATCACGACCTTGCCTTGAGCGACGACGGGCGACGACCAGCCGGTTCCCAACTCGGCTCGCCAAAACGGCGCGACGTCCTCGTCTGGCCAGGCTTCAGGCAGACGGGTGGGCCCGGCGATTCCTTGACCACCCGGGCCCCGCCAACGCGGCCAGGATTCGGCCGACTTCAGCGGGGTCTTCGGCCGCGCGGCGAGCGGCTCGCTCCGCGCTTGAGGCTCGGCGCGACTCTGGCCGCAACCCGCCAGCACGACGCCGCACAACAGCCCGCAGCAGATCCAGCATGCAATGCGTCGCGGATTCGTCATAAACTAGCCTGTCCTTCCGACTCGAAACGCCCTGGGCGCCGGGACGCGCGCTCGCGTCCCAGTCGCCGGGAGCAAGGAAGTTGCCTGGCAAGAATGCAGCGGGCGGGATCCGGCGCCCTCGCCGCGAGCGCTACGCCTGCAGCGGTCGCCCCAATATACCACGCAAGCCGGGCCCGGCGGAGCGCCAAACTGGGCGCCGGCGACGGGCTTGCCTCGCTTCCCTCCATAACGCATAACTCAATACTCCGACGAGTTTACGCGCCTGCTCACGAGTCGCCCGCCTTGGCCCGCTACCCGATCAGATTTTACGGCAAAAAACGCGGTGATCGCCGCACCGGCTCCAGCCAGGTGCGCAGCGCCGGCGCGGGCTGTTTTTGGGGGCTCTTTTTCCTCGCCGGCTGCGGGGCGATGGCCGTCATTTTGACGCAGTTCACCATTCCGGAGCTGCGCGTCAATCGGGATTACGTGGAGCACGTCTGCCGGGTGACGGACCGGCGTATCGACGCGATCGATCATCAGGACGGTCCGCTGTACGCGCCGCAGTTCCAGTTGGAATACACGGTCAGCGGCAAGACTTATACCCCGTGGGCGAACTACGAAATCACCGACGTCCATACCAGCGATCGCGCTCGCAGCGAAGCGATTTTGCAGCAGTTCGAAATCGGCAAGGACTACCCTTGCTGGTACGATCCTCGCGATCCGTCGCAGGTGGTGCTGAAACGCGGCTACACGTGGTTCGCCTGGCTGATGCTGCTGTTTCCCGTGCCGTTTCTGGCGATCGGCGGGGGCGGTTTGTTCTACGTGGTTTGGAATTGGGGCAAATCGGCCGAACGGCGCGCCGTCATGGCGAAGCGCCCGGCGCGGCATGACCTGTTCGACAATACCGGCGGCGTCGAGCCAGAATACCCGTATGTTCCCAGCGACGCCGCTTTGACCGACAGTCCCGGTACGCGTCTGGCCTTCCGGCTGCCGGCGGCTTCGCGCGGGTGGAACCTGGCGTTAGTGGGCGGTCTGGCGCTCGTCTGGAACCTGATTGTGGCGTTTTGGGCGTGGGAGGCCGTCGATCGCCATTTGCAAGGCAAGCACGACTGGCTGCTGACGATTTTTCTGATTCCGTTTTTCCTGATCGGCGGCGGTCTGGTCGTGGCGCTTGTCCGTCAAATCCTGGTCGACACCGCGGTCGGGCCGACAATCGTCGAGATCTCGGGCCATCCGCTCTATCCGGGCCAGAGCTATGAATTGTTCCTCTCGCAAACCGGGCGCACCGGGTTGGAAGTTTTGGAGGCGCTGCTGGTCTGCGAAGAAGAGGCTTCCTATCGGCAAGGGACGGACACGCGCACCGCCACGCGTCGAGTTTGCGAGCAGCGCATTTTCCGCCGCGAGCAGCTTGCGTTTCGGCGCGAAGAGCCGTTCGAGGCGACCGTCGCGTTTGCCGTGCCGGCCGGCGCCATGCATTCCTTTCGTTCCGACCACAATCGCATCACCTGGCGGCTGATCGTCAAAGGCAAGGCGCCGCGGCGGCCCGAGTTTGAGCGGAGCTTCCGCCTGTGCGTGTACCCGAACTCCGGGAGCGAGAAGGCATGAGCGCGGCCGACATTCACATCGTGCTGGACGGACATCGCCGCTCGTATCAACCGGGCGAAACGCTGTCCGGCGAATACCAATTGGAGTCGCTCTCAATCACCGAGCCCGCCGCCGTCGAGGTCTCGGTCATCTGGTACACCGAGGGCCA
The DNA here is from genome assembly GCA_035547635.1 of Pirellulales bacterium. Taxonomy (GTDB): domain Bacteria; phylum Planctomycetota; class Planctomycetia; order Pirellulales; family JAICIG01; genus JAICIG01. The sequence goes on along the minus strand of DASZUP010000115.1, from coordinate 87 downwards.
GGGAGACGAAGACCTGGCGGTTCACTACTTCGAGCGATTGGACCGCGAGCGGCGGCCCGAAGTCGACTTGCGCCGGCCGCAGCGATT
>DASZUP010000114.1:0-10414 GCA_035547635.1 Pirellulales bacterium | reverse complement strand
CGCGCGCTGACCAGCAGCACGCGATAACCCATCTGGCTATAGACTCCAACAAGCGGTTGCAAGCTCGCCGCGTCGACGAGGTCGACCTTGTTGATGCAGATGCAGGGACGCAGCCTCCCTTGTTCCGCGCTGACCAGGAAGCGGTCGATCAGGTTAGGCTTCAGGTAGGGCTCGGCGGCGCTGCCGACGATGATCAGTTGATCGACGTTGGCCACCAGTACATGTTGGCGGCCGCGCGTGCCGCGGCTGAGGATGCCGTGCCGCGGCTCGATGCGTTCGATAATGCCTTCCCGGTTGTCAGCCGGGCGGAACAGCACCCGGTCGCCTGCTGCCACCACGTGTCGCTGGTCAGTCGAGAGGGTCTTCAGCAAGCGGCGAACGGCGCAGCGGTACTGCTGGCCGTCTTCCGCTTCCACCACGCTGCTCAGGCCATGCACGGCCAGCACTCGGCCGCGGAGGCACTGGCTTTCATCGACCTCGAGCCGGACGCCAAAGCCTTCGTCGCCCACGGCCGTAGATTCCACGCCGCGGACCGTGCGCTTGCGGGTCAGCTCCCCTTTGCCGCTGATGCGTTCGGCACGCGCGGCATCGTCGCCTTCGGGCCCTTCTGCCCGGAATTTGCGAGTTAGATCTCCCTGCCGCGCACGAGAGGTGCGGTTCTTGCGAAAATCGGCGCGGAGCTGTTTCTTCTTTGGTTTCGCCAAGCGAAATGCTAGACCGGACGGTTCGTGTCCCGGAGGCTGCCGGGTTCGTTGTTGGTGACGTCGTAGCGCTTCTTCATGTCTCGCTGTTCGCGGTCGTCGCTGACCGGAACGTCTTTGGACAGGCCGGCTCGTTCAAGCAATGACTTGCCGAAGATTTCGCCGATGGCCGCGCCCGTCTCGGCGGGCGGAGGACCCACCGCTCCCAAATCGCTGGGAGAATAATGGACCTCGTAGAAGTGCTTGGCCACGGCCAAGGTATCGCCCGGATCGAGGCGTTTTTCCGTGACGCGATTGTTGTTCACTTTCACGCCGTTGCGGCTTTGCAAGTCGCGGACGTACCAGTATCCGCCCATCAGCGTCAACTGGCAGTGATGGGCCGACACGTTCGGAAACCGCAGGACGATGTCGCAGCTTTCGCGGCGCCCTACGAGCAAACTCTTTTTCAACAAGGGAATCGTATCCCCCCCGCCGACAGGAACGAGCTCGCCGTACATCTTGCTCTATCTCTTGTTCCGAACCGAGTGACGTTCTAAGATCCGCTTTCCGCTACGACTTAAAACCGAAAAGCCGCGCGACGCCGACATTGAATCCAAAATTCACCAACGCACGAGCCGCTTGCCAGGCGAATCATTCCTGGCGGGGCGCTCCGCAAAGCCGCGTGGCGTAGCGTAACGCGCCGTGACGACGCCGCAAAAAGCGGAAAACGCGTCGCGACCAATTCCCTCTGAGTCTAAAACCGCACTGCCCTTACGTCAACGATTCTCACGCATGTCGCACGTCGAGCTGACAAATTGGCGTTCCGCCGGGCTCCGGTACTTCTCCTACAACTTTTATTTACGGCAAAAATTCCAGGAGCGGGTTCAAAAAGTCAGCCTCGACGCCGGCTTCACATGTCCAAACGTTGATGGGACCGTGGCCAAGGGGGGATGCGTATTTTGCGACAACCGCAGCTTCAGTCCCAGTCGGCGCGTGCCGCGAGCGGCCATTCGCGGCCAGCTTGAAGACGGCATTCGCCGGCTCAAATGGCGGTACAACGTCAACAAGTTCCTGGCTTATTTTCAGCCTGCCACCAACACCTATGCTCCGGTCGAGCGGCTCAGGCCGCTGTACGAGCAGGCGCTCGAACACCCGCAGGTGGTCGGGCTGGCGATTGGCACCCGGCCCGACTGCGTGCCCGACGAAACGCTCGATCTGCTTGCCGAGCTGGCCGGCCGCACCTATCTGTCCGTCGAGTACGGCATGCAGACGATTCACGACCGTTCGCTCGATTGGATGAACCGCGGGCACCACCATTCAGCCTTTGTCGATGCGGTCGAACGAAGCCGAAATCGGGGCTTCGAAATCTGCGCCCACGTCATCCTCGGCCTGCCGGGCGAGACGCACGAGGATATGCTGGCGACGGCCCGGGAGGTCGCTCGATTGCGCGTCGATTCGGTCAAGATCCACAACCTGTACGCCGTCAAGAACACGCCGCTGGCCGAATGGGTGGAGCGAGGCGAAGTCACGCTGATGGAGCGCGACGCCTACGTGCGGATTGTGGTGGACGTGCTCGAACGGTTGTCGCCGGAATGCCTGGTCGAGCGGGTCAGCGGCGACGCCCCGCCCGAATATCTGGTGGCGCCGGACTGGTGTCTCGACAAGCCGGGGCTGCGCGCCGCGTTGGAGAGGGAGTTCCAGCGGCGCGATACGTGGCAAGGCCGTCTCTGGCAGCCATCGGGCGAAGTGACATAAGCCGTGGCTGGCGTTTAATGGGCCGGGCTGCGAACAGCAATTCGCAGCCCCTGATGGATGTGGCGTCAGGAGCTTGCGGAATCTGCCTCAGGACTGCGAACGCGCCACGAGTTCCAGCAGACCGACGCCAGCGCGCCGCAAGAAGCTCCGGCGCAATCCGCGGCCCAGTCGAACCATTCGAAATCGCGGCCGGTGATGGGCTGCGTGACTTCGTCGAACAGGCCGTAAGCGATAATGATGGCTACCACGCCGAGGCTCCGCCAGCCGCTCACCCGGTCCCCGTTCTCGCCGGGAACCCAAGCCAAGACGAACACGCCGAGAAAAGCCAATACGGCATAGGCGGTGAAGTGGACGAGCTTGTCGGGGTAATTCGGCGTGCCGCCCGGCGGATACGGATTCGGCCAGTGCGTGGCGAGAAAGAGTACGCACCAATATGCAGCCAGAAGACCGACGGGCCAACGCGGCCGGAGCCGTTCGGTCAGGGACGGCGGCGGATCCGCCTCGTAATCACTCATGCTCTCCCCGACGCGTACAACGCTTGCCGCTCCGCTTTCTTGATATTCTCTGGGCCTCGCTCAATTCGACAGCCCATCGCGCTTGACCGACGCGACGGCGCGACGCGTTTGCGTTGCTCACGCTTCGGGTTGGTTTCGAGCGCTTTGCCAGGCAGTCTTCGGGCTGGCGAAAAGTCCAATCCCGATGGTTCAAGCCGCCGATGCCAAATCGTCGCGGCCGGCGGGCGAGATTGTCAAGCATTCTTCACCCGCCAATCGCAAGGCAAGACGCTGGATCTGTTCCGGATGCGCCGCCCAATGCCTACCGAATAACCTTAGCACATCCAGCAGCGACAGCCAGTTGAGCGGATGAGTTCCTCGGCCTTCGGGCAGCATGGCCCGCAACCGGCACCACCCGTTGGCAGGCGAATCGCAGGCGGCCTCAAGAGTCCAGCGTTCAGCCATCGGCTGCAAACTGCGGGGAGATTCCCACTCGTGCCGGCCATGCACGCCGCGGGGATCACAGAACGTCAGTTCCAATCGTTCGACCGCATGGAGCTCGAGCTCTGCGACGAAGCTTGCCCACGCCGTAGCGGGGTGCATTTGCTCCAATTCCGCCAAAGTGGGCAAGCCGCGCGTAAAGCGGCCGGACGAGAAGCGTGCGAAGAGGTTCAGCACGCTCCCGGCAAAAATCTGTCCGACCAGTTCGACCTCGTAATGGCCTACGCAGCGCGACCGCACCATGCCCGTCGCCAGCACCGCCAGGCCGCCCCAGGCCAGCAGTTCGCGGCCATGCACCGCCGCGGCGAAAGCCGCGGAACCGGAAAGCAGGCAGATGCCGGCCATGAGTTGCACGGTCTTCGGCACCGTGAGTCCGCATTCCAATAAGCGGTGGTGAATGTGGGAGCGGTCGGCAAGCCAGAATTGCTGTCCGCTGAGAATACGCCGCACGACGGCCAGTCCAATATCGGCGATCGGCACGCTCAGCAAGGCGACCAAGACCACCAGCCGCGTTCCTACAACCGGTTCTTGCGTGCCGGAAAGCGCTAGAGCGGCGAGCCAGAGGCCGATCACCATACTGCCGGCATCGCCCAGATAGATCGTCGCCGGCTGCCAATTGTAAAAAATAAAGCCGCTCAATCCGCCTGCCAGGACCGCGGCGAGCACGGCGACTTCGGCGTGTCCAAGATGGTGCGCGATCAAGCCGGTCGTACACGCCACTGCCACGCCGATAGTCGACGCCAATCCGTCGACGCCGTCGACAAAGTTCAAGGCGTTGGCGCCGGTGATCAGCCAGCCGATCGACAGCGGAATGGCCCACCAGCCCAATTCGATCGCGTAGCCGCCGATTTCCAGTTGCTCGAATCGGTGTCCGGCAAGCACCAGCGGCAGCGTTGCCGAAACTTGTCCGAGCAGCTTCCAGCGAACTCGCAAGCCTTTGAGGTCGTCGCAGCAACCGACCGCGCACATCAAGACGGCGGATGACAGCAACGCCGCGGGCAACGAAAGATACGGGGGCGCCGGCTGCCAGGCAAAGGCGTCCGCGCTGTATATCAACCCGGTCACGGCGACCAGGGCGAACAGCAGAACCACTCCTCCGCCCAAAGGAATCGGCTGGGGATGCAGTTTCCGCTGACCGTCCGCGTGGTCGAGCAGTCGGAACCGCTCGGCCAGACCACGCATCACGGGGGTGAGCGCCAACGCGAGGACTAGCGCCGCGCCAAAAGCCATCACGAGTTGGGTCATAGCAGATCTCTGCACCGCTCAACCGCCATTGCGGGCGGCGGAAGAACGTCACGATGGTAAGGTTAAGGTCCGACGACTCCGCGGTTCGCGAAAAGCTGAGTTGAAAACCTGACTTGAACTCCGACGCGTCTGCCTCGCGCTCGACGCGCGTTTCATCGGCGCCTGTCAGCAACGATCAATGCTTCGAATTCGCCTGACTGGCTACTTCGAGTCCCGGTTCGTCAAGCGATTGCTGCATAACCAGGACGTCAGTCCAATCAAAACCCGGCGGCAAGCGGGATTCAGCGACCGGCTCGAACCCCAGCGGTCTGGCGGCCTGGCATAGGCTCTCGACTTCATCGGCAGGCGCGTCTCGCCGCGAGGCCACCACAAACGTCGGCCGCCAGTCGGCGAGCAACCGGGCGGCGGCGGCCTGATCGGCCGGCAGCTGCGCGGCAAGCGCTCCGGCATAATGGTCCACCAATTCCATCGAGCCTCGCCGGGCCAGCCGCGGGCGAGAGTTGCTTTGTTCTTTCAGCCAGCGGCCTAACGCAGCGTCGCGTTGCCGGCCTGTATAACGGTTCGTAAACGCTTCGCCGAGCCCGGCGCAGGCGGTTAGAAGAACTACTGCAGCCATTGCCGCTCGCGCTGGTGCGCGACCCTGCCTGACGCGGTTCACTACCCATCCCAATGCCTGGCAAACTTTCAGCCAACCGACGGCGGCGCAAGCGCTGGCCAGCACGTCGATTGCCAGGAAATAACGGCTGCTGGTGGCTTGGGCGTACCAGAGGTGAATCCAGATTCCGCTGCCGACGCAGATCGACGTCAGAAACAACACCAGGTGATCGCGCCGAAACCAGAACTGACGCCAGTGAAAGAACCCGATCAGCCACGAGATCCCGAACAGGGCGCCGACGCCCCGCCGCAAGGCGTTGAGGTAGACCAGTGCGGTTTTGCCCGTCGACATCCGCGGCATCGTCACGTCGGCTCGCTCGACCTGCGGCGCCGGCGCTCGCTGGTGTTCGACCGGCGGCGCCTCTTGTGCGACGTCAGAGGCCGCAGTCTCCTGCACGGCCGTCGAGCGCGGCGGAATTGCCTGCGGCGCGGAAACCGAGTTTTTGGCGATCGCCTGATACCACAGGGTGACATACTCCAGCCGGCTGAAATTGCCCAGTTCCCATTTCGGATAGCCGTGCAGCAGCGTGACGTTTACGAGCAGTAACATTGCCGGGCAAACAGCCAGCGCTATCAGCGTTCCCCAGGCGATTTTCCAGCGGCCTTCTACGAGCGACCAGCAACGGCAGCCGGCCCACCAGGCAAGCGGCAGGTAGAGAAACCAACCCTCGAAGCGCGTGTGCAAAGCGAGCGTAATGGCGGCGCCCGCGGCGGCGAACCAGAAAACGCGGACTTCCGTGACGGCACGCCACGTTGCATAGAGCGAGTAATTCCAGAAGAACCAGAACGTCGGGTCGCGGATGGCCTCGGGGCTCCATTCGATAAATTTGGGGTGAACGGCATATAGAAAACACGCGGCGATGGCCACTCGATCGTCGAACTGACGCCGGACCCAGCCAAACAATGGCAGCACCGCCAATGAGGAGATCAACACGCCCCAGCCTTCGGCCGCCTGTTCCCAGTCGAGGCCGCAACGGTGCAACAGCGCGAGAATCGGCGGGTAAGTGTTGAGCCGCAGACGACCGAAGCCCGCTTCGACGTCGCCCCGCAGGAAGCCCTCCGCCAGTTCAACGTAGAAGACGCCGTCTTTGCACAGCGTATCGAGTTTCCAGGCCGCAATCGTTCGGGGGATCAGGCAGAGCAGCAACAGCCCAGCCATCAGCCAGGCGGCAGGAGCAACGCCTTTTGCAGAGGGCCCAGGCAGGGCCAAGGCATTGGCATAGTCGCTCGGTGGCATAGCAGGGGCGGTTGACATGCAAACCGTTGGGTCGAAGCGCCAACGCAGTCTGATCGCTCGACGAACGCCGCCGAAAGTCATTGCGATCCATCGCTGCGCAATCGCCCCTCCCGATTGGGGCGGCCCATTGAACCGCCTATGCCCATGCGGGTCAATAGGAGTGAGCGGGGGGGAACCGAGGCGCCCGTCCAACCTACTCTACGGCGTTTGACAATGCCTTCCTGTCACCAGCCGGAGCCAATCTCTCCTCTTGGCTTGGCCGCAGCGTCCGGGTATTCTCCGCCGCCATGACCTCAATGATTTACCTGGCGCCGGTTGATTGGCCGTCGATCCGCCAACGTCCCCAACAGTTGGCGCTGCACCTCTCGCAGCGTTATGCGCTGAAGTACGTCAATGCGGTTGGCTTGAGGTCGGTGCGCCCGAGCGACTTGGGCCGGGTGCTGACGCGCGTGCGAGGCGCGCAGGCGGAGCCAGCGCCCTTTCCGGTCCTGGATCCGCGCTACGCTCCGCTGCTGGGTTGGTCGCCATTAGACGAAATCAATCGCCGCTGGCTGTGCTCGCAGTTGCGGCACGAGCTGCCGGAGCGACGCGAGCCGTGGATCCTTTGGATCGGCGCACCAAGCTTGTTGGCCGAAACGCTGCTCGAGCGAAGCCGGCCGTCGCTGGTCGTTTACGACTGCATGGACCACTATGCCGCTTTTCATGGCGGACGCACGCGAGCGCGAATTGAACGCGCCGAACGAGCGATCGTCGAGCGAGCCGATCTGGTTTTCGCCACGTCACGAGGACTCGTGGAACGGCTCCGGCCGTTTTCGTCCGATGTCCATTTGGCGCCCAATGGCGCCGACGTGGAGCGATTTGCCATCGAACGCACCCCCGCGCCGCCTGCCTGGCGCCGTTCGCTCCGCGGCCCGGTCGTCGGTTACCATGGCACGTTGGGAGATTGGCTCGATTTTTCGCTGCTCGAATGGCTCGCGGACGAGCGAGCGGACTGGTCGTTTGTAGTCATCGGACCGAACCAGACTCGAAATTCGCGCAACTTCCTATCCCGCCCAAATGTCCAGTATTTGGGGCCGATCTCGTATGCCGAATTGCCGAAGCATACGGCCTGGTTCGATGCCGGGATCATTCCGTTCGCACGCAACGACTTGACTCGCTACGTTCACCCGATCAAGGCGCTCGAGTACCTGGCGGCCGGGTTGCCGACAGTGGCCGCCAGGCTACCCGATCTGGCGGATCTGTCTGGCTTCATCCAGTTTGCATCAACGCCGCAGCAGTGGCTGGCGACGTTGGAGGATTGCTTGAATTCGTCGCAGCGCAGCGCCGCGCAGGTTGCGGCTCGCCGTCGAGCGGCGGGGCGAAACACCTGGCAACACGTTGCCGATTCCATCTTGGCAGAACTGGAGGCCCGGCTGCCTTCCCAGCCCGTGACAGGGGCAGGCACTCTTCAGTCAGTGACAGCGTGAAAGGCAAACCGAATGCCGTTGCACAAAGCGGATGATGCGTCGAATAGCGTTCCTGACGGAACGGCCGCCGACCTGGACGTCGGCGTGATTTACACTCACGAACGTCACTACATTACGCCCTTGCTGCGGACCATGTCGCAAGCAGCGGGCGATTTGCGCATCCGTTTGCTGCTGGTCGACAATGCCTCGACCGACGGCTACGAGCCGCCGTGCGATGGCTTCTGGCAGACCAGCGTTCTGTCCAACGCCGCGCGGCTCGGTTATGGCGCGAACCTGAATCGGATCCTCGAGGCCTCAACCGCGCCCTACGTGCTGTTGATGAACACGGACATGCATTTCGATCCGGCTGAGCAGTGCCTGGCGAAAATGGTGCGGTTCATGGACTCCCATCCCGACTGCGGAGTCAGCATTTGCCGTCTGTACCATCCTGACGGCAGCTACGGCTATCCGGCGCGGCGGTTTCAGACGCTGGGCGCCATCGCCGGCCGGCGGCTCGGCCTCGGCCAGATGCTTGCCGGGAGCGTGGACCGTTATCTCTACCGGCATCACGACAGGCACTCGGTTTTTGACTGCGACTGGGTCTCCGGATGCTTCATGTTTCTGCGCCGTGAAGCCGCTTTGCAAGCAGGCCGCTTCGATCGACGATTTGCCAAGTACTTTGAAGACGTCGACTACTGCGCGCGACTGGCGCAGGCCGGTTGGCGCGTGATGTTCAACGGCGAGACCTACTGCTATCATCACGAGCAGCGCGCCAGCCGCCAGGCTTTTTCGGCGGATGCGTGGCAGCATTTGCGTTCGTATTTGCACTGGCTGGGCAAATGGGGCCTGACTGCGCCGAAGGCGGCGGCCGCGTAAACTGCACTTGAGGCGGTTGCGATCGGGGGGCTATCATGGCCCCGCGATCAATCGGGATGAGTCATCAGCCCAGCGCTTGTTTGACAAGACGCTCGGCGTCAACCCGCGGCGGCAGCGAGGCAAATGCGTAATACCGCCTTGCTGACGCAATGGGTTAGATGGGCTGATGCATCATCCGCGGCTAAGGAGGGCCGATTCAGCAGATGTACGCGTCATTCTACCGATCTCTTTACCGCATTCGACGCGTTGAGGAAGAGATCGCCAAAGTTTACTCGACCGACAAGATCAAGAGCCCGGTCCATCTTTCCATCGGCCAGGAGGCCGTCTCGGTCGCCGTTTGCCGGGCATTAGCGCCCCAGGATGTCGTCTTCGGCACCTACCGCGGTCATGCTCTGTACCTGGCCAAAGGAGGCGACCTGATGCAAATGATCGCCGAACTGTACGGCAAGGCCACCGGTTGCACCGGCGGCAAAGGAGGCTCGATGCACCTCATCGATCCCGCCGTGGGAATGATGGGGACCTCGGCCGTCGTCGGCACGACCATTGCCAACTCAGTCGGCTACGCCTACGCCTTGAAATGCCAGCGGAAAGACGCACTCGTGGCCAGTTTTTTTGGCGACGGGGCAACGGAAGAAGGGGTCTTTCACGAGAGTCTCAACTTTGCGGCGCTGAAGCGCTTGCCGATCATCTTCGTGTGCGAGAACAACGGCTACGCCATCCACACGCATCAGCGTCAGCGGCAGGCCCGAGCGAACATCGCCGAGCGGGCCGCGGCCTACGGCATGCACGCCGAACGGATCGAGAACAACGACGCCTGGCGGATGTATGAACGCGTGACGGCCGCGGTCCAGGCTATAAGGGCGGGAGAGCCGGGGCCGTATTTTTTCGAATGCGAAACGTATCGGTGGAAAGAGCACGTCGGGCCGAACGAAGATTTTCAGCTCGGCTACCGCGCTGCTGAAGAAGCGCAGCGGTGGATTGAAGACGACCAGGTCGCCCGCTTCGCCGCGAAGATCGAACCGGGCGTGCGTCTTGAGATCGAGGCCGACGTCGAAGCCGAAATTCAGACTGCCTTCGCCTTTGCTGAAACCAGCCCCGCTCCGCCGCCCGAAGCGTTGTTGGCTGACGTCTTGGAGGTCGCCTGATATGTCAACCGCCTTACTCGGCTCGCCTGCCGCCGTTGACGGCGCTAACGTACGCCGCATCAGCTATGTTGAAGCCGTGCGCGAAGCGACTGACCAGGAAATGGAGCGAGATCCGTCGGTGCTCTTGTTTGGCCTGGACGTAGACGACCCCAAGGCGATTCAAGGGACGACTCGCGGTCTGGCGGAAAAGTACGGACCGGAGCGGGTGTTCGGCACTCCCCTGGCCGAAGACGCCATGACGGGAGTCGCCATCGGCGCCGCCCTGGCGGGCATGCGGCCGATTCACGTGCATATCCGCATGGACTTTCTGATGCTGGCCATGAACCAGCTTATCAACGTGGCCGCCAAAACCCGTTACATGTACGGCGGCCGCGCCGCCGTG
>DASZUP010000113.1:0-10635 GCA_035547635.1 Pirellulales bacterium | reverse complement strand
TATTGAAAGTGCTCGGGCCGGTGTAGCTCGTGACCGTCGGCAGGTTGAGGACGCCGCCGGTATTGGCATAAAAGCTGTCGCCCGTGAAGGTCGTCAACCCACTGAACGTGGGCGTGGCGCCGTCATGCGCGGTAATGCTGCCATGGGTAACGCTTGCGATCTGCGAGACGGACGCGGCGCCGCCGATGATGAGCGCCACGTTGTCGAGCGTCGTCAGGTCGGCGATGTCCAGCGTCGCCCCGGTGTCGGACTCGAGCGCGGCATTCGAACTGGTTGCCGTAAAGGTGGTCAAGGCGGAGAGATCGATGGTGCTGCCCGAGTTCTGGGCCTGAAAATAGACCGCGCCGCTGGTGATCTGCGGCAATTGGTGCATGTCGATCGAGGCGCCGCCGTAGGCATGCACAAAGATGCGGTAGCCGTTCGTGGCGCCATTGAGCGTGGTCAGGTTCGAGAGGTTGATCCGCGAGCCGCTGTCACCGGCCTGAATGATCGGACTGAAACTGCTCGGGCCGGTGTAGCTGGCAACCGTCGGCAGGTTGAGGATGCCAGCCGAATTGGCGTAGAAGCTGTCGCCCGTGAAGGTTGTCAGTCCGCTGAACGTGGCCGTGGCGCCGTCGTGCGCGGTGATGCTGCCGTTGGTGACGCTCGTGATTTGTGAGATCGAGGCGGAGCCGCCGATGATCAATGCTACGTTGTCAAGCGTCGCGAGATTGCCGATATCCAGCGTCGCCCCGGTGTCGGATTCGAGCGAGGCGCCGGTACTGGTCGCCGAGAAGGCGGTCAGCGCGGAGAGATCAATCGTGCTGCCGGAGCCCTGAGCTTGGAAGTAAACGGCGCCGCTGTTGATCTGCGGCAATTGGTGCATGTCGATTGACGCGCCGCCGTACGCATGGACGTAAATCCGGTTGCCGTTCGTCCCGCCGTTGAGCGTGGTCAGGTTCGCGAGGTTGATCTGCGAACCGCTGTCGCCCGCCTGAATGCTCGGCGTGAAAGTGCTCGAGCCGGCATAGCTGGTGATCGTCGGCAGGTTGAGGATGCCGGCCGTATAGACGTAAAAGCTGTCGGCCGTGAAAGTCGTCAGGCCGCTGAAGGTGGCCGTGGCGCCGTCGCGCGCAGCAAGGCTGCCGTTGGTGACGCTCGCGATTTGAGCGAGCGAGGCGGCTCCGCCAATGGTCAGGGCCACCTTGTCGAGCGACGTGAGGTTGCCGATATCCAGGCTCGCCCCGTTGTCCGATTCCAGCCCGGCGCCGGTACTGGTCGCCGTGAACGTGGTCAGCGCCGAGAGATCGAGCGTGCTGCCGGAGCCCTGGGCCAGGAAGCGAACCGCGCCGCTGTTGATCTGCGGCAATTGGTGCATGTCGATCGACGCGCCGCCGTAGACGTGCACGTAAGCAGTGTTGCTGTTGAAAGCGCCGTTGAGCGTCGTCAGATTCGCGAGGTTGATCTGCGAGCCGCTGTCGCCGGATTCAAACTTCGAACCTGTCGATGGAGCGGTGAAGCTGGCGACCGTTGGCAGGTTGAGCACGCCGGCCGAATAAGCGTAGAAGCTGTCGGCCGTGAAAGTCGTCAAGCCGCTGAAGGTGGCCGTGGCGCCGTCGTGGGCCTCGAGGCTGCCATTGGTCACGCTGGCAATCTGGCTGACCGAGGCCGTTCCGCCGATAATCACGGCCACCTTGTCGAGCGACGTCAGGCTGCCGATACTCAGGGCCGCTCCGCTGTCGGATTCCAACGTGGCGCCTGAGCTGGTCGCGTTGAAGGTGGTCAATGCCGAGAGATCGAGTGAACTGCCGGAGTTTTCGCCGCGGAACCGGACCGCGCCGCTCGTGACCTGCGGCAACTGGTGCATGTCGATCGACGCGCCGCCGTAGACGTGCACGTAAGCAGTGTTGCCATTGAAAGCGCCGTTGAACGTCGTCAGATTCGGGAGGTTGATCTGCGAATCCGCGTCGCCGGCCTCGAACCTCGAACCGGTTGACGGAGCGGTGTAGCTGGCGACCGTCGGCAGGTTGAGCACGCCGGCGGCGTAAGCAAAGAAACCGTCGCTGGTGAACGTGGTGAGCCCGCTGAATGTGGCGGTGGCGCCGTCGCGGGCTCCGATGCTGCCGTTGGTGACGGTCGTGATTTGAGAAACGGAGGCGGCGCCGCCGACGGTCAGGGCCACGTTGTCGAGCGTCGTCAGGTTGCCGATGTCCAGGGTCGCCCCGCTGTCGCTTTCCAGTATCGCGCCTGAACTGGTCGCGTTGAACGTGGTCAGCGCCGAGAGATCGAGCGAACTGCCGGAGTTTTCGGTGCGGAACCGGACCGCGCCGCTCGTGACCTGCGGCAACTGGTGCATGTCGATCGACGCGCCGCCGTAGGAGTGCACGTACAGGGAGTTGCCGTTGAAGGCGCCGTTGAGCGTCGTCAGGTTCGGCAGATTGATCTGCGAGCCCGGGTTGGCGGCCTCGATCCGCGAGCCTGTCGACGGAGCGGTATAGCTCGTGACCGTCGGCAGGTTGAGTACGCCGGCGGAGTAGGTAAGCAGAGCGCCGCCGCTGAGCGACGTCGCCCCATTGGCGGTCAACGCGACGCCTGCGCCCGCGGCCGCCAACGAGCCGCCCGACATATTGAGCGGGCCGCTTAACGCCGACGATCCCGAAGTCACCGTCAGCTCTCCCCCAGTGATTGAAAGCGCGTCGTTGGCGGCGGTCGTCAAACTGGCGATGTTGATATTGTCGCCCGCTTGGACGGTGATCGTGGCCGCGGCGCCGCCGGTGTCGATAGTGACTACGTCCCCGGGCATCGGCACGGCATGATTGTCCGGCGTAGTATTGTCTTGCCAGTGGCTGGAATCGTTCCAATTGCCGCTGCCGCCGACCCACGCCATTGCGTCGAGCATGGCGCGTTGTTCCAGGAATTCAAACTCCGCATTGCGGACGTCGATCGCTGCGCGGCGTTTCTTCGTCGTCCGCTTGACGCCTCGATCACCCGAAAGAAACTTCGAAGCTGAAAGAAACGTCCTTGAATTCAATGGACGCAAGAAGCGAGGCATGGCTGAATCTCGTCCCAGGGTCATGGATGGTTTGGCTGTAAGGCAACCGCTTTGGCCTTCCGCCCGGCCAATCCCACACGCCCCGTTGTTGCATGCCAGCGACGGCGCACCCCACTCGGGTGCAACAAGTTCGGCGGACAGTTCCGCACTACTTGCTCCGCGGGGTGCAGCTTAGCCGGGGGCTTCCATGAGGGCAAACGTTTTGTTTGTTAGAAATAGCCGTCTTGGTTCCTGCTCTCCCGTCCGGTAAAAGAGCCAACGGCTCACGTGCTAAGCCGCCCGGTTGCCGATCAGGCCAAATGGTTGCTACGGCAAGTAATTGGGCAGGCGCACGCCCTTGCCGGACGGCGGGCGGGTTGTGGCCTTACTGGGGCAGGTTGATTTTCTCAAGCGACGAAGTTTTTGCTTCGCCTGGCGATTCGGGTTTTGCTCGCTGAGAGCGTCGTCTGCGCCCGTAGTCCCTATACAGTCCGGCAAGCACGAGGCACAACAAAACCGGATACCACCAGCCCATGTGCAAGCGAAAGAGAATCCTGAAAAACGTCAAATCGTTAACGTACATGAAACCGCAGTAGAGAACGGCAACGAACATCAGGAATGAGAACCAGACGGCCGACTGCTGATGCGCAGCGCGCGAACGGATCGCGAGCCCCAAAGCGATCACTCCGGCGCAGAGATTGCTAATCGCGAAGATCTGCAAGTCGCCGATCAAAGCGGCAAGCGTGTCGGCGTAGAAGGCGCGGATCCGCTCTTTGACGGAAGCGACCCGCTCCAGCAGCGGGTTGCGTTGCTGCTGTTGTTGGATGCGCGCCGTCTTCTGCAGCAGGTCCGACACGTAGGCCGACGGGTCGCGGCGATACTCGGCGATTTCATCGCGGATCACCCTGGCATGGTCATCCGTCAGCAGCTTTTGCACGAGCGGAGAATCGAGCGACTGCTCGGCGACGTCGACGAGCGAACCCGCATAAACAACGGTCTTCTCCGTAGCGAATCGGCGCGCGTGCGACTCAAGATGCTGCCGCGCGACGAACGTATACGCGACGAACGCCGCGAAGAACACGGTGACAATCGAATTCAGTGCGATGGCTGTGCTGCGCATGCGATCTTTTCCGTCTTCGTTCCGGCAAAGCCGCTCATCGCGGCCGACCTACGCGCGGCGGCGTCCCCATCGGCGAGCTTGCCACCCATGGATTTTCGATCGCGTATCGTTTTCGACGAACATTGCGGCTTTCTTTTGCTTCACGCCCTCAATGCAATGCGCGTACTCCGCGAGGCTCTCCTGCAACTCTTCGCATTCGATTTGCTCGCAGGCCTTCGTCAGTTCGGCCAACTCGCCGGATAGCGCAATGACCTGGTCGGGACTGTGAATGCTGTGCGCCTGGCAATCGTATTCTTCTTCGTACTAAATCCATTCCTCGTCCGACGCCTGCCACTCGCCGTGACGGTAGGGGCGATTGCCGAACCACCAGAACTCGTTGCCGCGGGGTTGGGCATCTCGCACGATTCGGAAATACGCCGTCTTGCTGCGTTGAATCATTTCAAGATTAAGCGCCGTCCGGCCAGCGAGCACCGACGCCACGTTGAAGCAGCAGCATTCATAGAATGGTCGCCAGGCCGGCGTAAGCGAAAGCCCGAGCGGCTCCAGCTTCTCGCCGAAAAACATCGCGAACAGTAATTGGTGTCGCAATTTCACCTCGGCCTTCGGCCGGTTTGCGAACCATTCACGCGGGAGAAACAAGTCGCGGATAAGCGGCGTGAGCTCGTTGCTCGTTTTCGGCAGTTTGGCCGGAAGCCTCAGCTTTTTTGCGAGTTTGCTGATCCTCAAGTGCCTGGGCCAGGGCCGGTGGGATCTCGCTCTGAGGGTTTGTCGACAGGTCGGTGAGTGCATCCCAATCGAACGAGTAGATTCGGTGTCCTGCCGCCATGACGCGTTGCCTTTGGGAAGGGAGCTATGTGCCAACGAGCATCGGTATTCTGGCGGATGCCGTGGCTTCGAGCAAGCCATTTCCTTCGTGCGGCGGTCCGGCGCGTCGATTCGTTGTGGTGTTACTTGCTGATGCGACAAGGCTTTTGTGAGCCCGGCGCATGCTTTCAACCGGCAGGCCAAGCAGCGTCGATATCATCCTACAGGCCGCATCGCGCCGAGCAGGAAACAGACCGCCAACGTCGCCTCCAGCCGCGTCGTCAGGCCGTCTCGAACGACTTGCCGGGCCAGGCATTCCACCAGTCCTGGAACAGTTGCAGTTGAGATCGGGCGAAGCGTTTCTGACTTGCGGAAAGTTCGTCCGTCTCGTTGAAGTGGAGAATGTAGTCGTCGTCTCCGAGCAGAACAAGGAGCTGCTTGTAGTACAGCACAAGGTCGGGGCCTTCATCGAACAAGGACAAGATGGAGAGGGCTTCGTCCAGCTCCTTTGCCAGTCTTCTGGCCTCGACATCGCCTTTAGCGGCTTGGCGACACAGTGCAACCAGTTTCAGCACCTGTTCCGGCAGACAGTTTCCAATGCCTGTGATGGCGCCGACGGCGCCGCAGTTGACGAATCCGTGAAAGACCTGCGTGTCCACGCCGACCATCAACAGCACGCCGTCGTCCGCATGCGTGATGTGCTCTCCGGCATAGCTTAACGACTGCCGGCCGCCAAACTCCTTGAAACCGACGAGATTCGGGAACTCGCGACGCAGATCAAAGAACAGGTCGGCTTTGGTCTCGAAACCGTAGTAAGGGCTGTTGTAGATCACGGCCGGCAATTCGGTCGCGGCGCCCAGCACGCCCGCAAAATGCGCTCGCTGGGCCGCCGGCGAAGTCCCGCGAGACAGGACGCGCGGAATGACCATCAGCCCGCGTGCGCCGACCTGCGCTGCATGCGCCGCATGCGCGGCCGCCGCGGCGGGATTCTGCGCCCCGGTTCCCACGACCACCGGAACGCCGGCTTCGCAAAGTCGTCGCACGCCTTCCTGACGTTGTTCGTCCGACAGCAGCGGCCAGTCGCCCATCGAGCCGCAGTACACGACCGCGTTCATGCCGGCCGAGATCAGCGACTGCGCCTTGGCGACCAGCGCCTTGTAGTTCGGCGTTCGGTCCGGATTGCAGGGGGTCATGATTGCCGGGATACAGCCTTGAAAAACGCTCGAGTCCATGGTCCGTCTCAATTCTGCTTGAAAGAATTACGTTGCTTCAGCGAGTCTCAGCGCCGGTCGTTGCGGTTGGTGCTCCATATCGGATCGCCCAGCACGTCCATCCGTGGAATGATTCCAAGTCCCGGTTCCGAGGAGGCCGTCATCCGTCCGTTGACGCGTTGGGGAGCGCCGTCGGCGATCGACCGGGTGACATAGCTATTAAAGTCCGTCGACGTGAAGCGAAATTCGGTCGGCGTGCTGTGAGCGAGATGGGAAATCGCAGCCGTGATGATGTCGCCGCCCCAACTGTCTTCCAGCGTCATCGCAATGCCGAGCGAAACGCACAGGTCGCGAGCCTGCCTGGCCTTGGTCAGGCCGCCGAACTTGCTGATCTTGATGTTCACTACGTCCATGGCGTGATCGGCGGCCCCTTTGAGAATCGCGTCGACCGAATCGATGACCTCGTCGAGCACGAACGGCAGCGTGGTATTGCGTCGAATGCTGAGACATTGTTCGTAAGTCAAACAGGGCTGTTCAATGTAGACGTCGACGTCTCGAACGGCGTTGACCACCCGCATCGCCTCGTGCATCAACCAGCCCGTGTTGGCGTCGGCCACCAGCTTGTCGCCCGGTTGAAGAATCTCGCGAACGGCGCGAATCCGCGCGATGTCGTCGTCGGGTTGGCCGCCGACTTTCAATTGAAAACGGCGATAGCCCTCCTGGCGATAGCCGGACACGTTTTCCGCCATCTCCGCAGCCGGGCGCTGCGAGATCGCGCGGTAGAGCACCACGTCATCGCCGTAGCGGCCGCCCAGCAGATGGCAGACCGGCATCCCGGCCGCTTTGCCGAGGATATCCCAGCACGCCATGTCGATGGCGGACTTGACGTAAGGGTGTCCTTTCAGCACGCGGTCCATCTTCAGATTCAACGCGCTCAGTTGCGTCGGATCGTCACCAAGCAGCGCCGGCGCCAATTCCTCGATCCCCGCCCGAGCGCCGCTGGCATAGGCCGGCAGATATGCCGGTCCCAACGGGCAGACCTCTCCGAACCCGGAAATGCCGGCATCCGTGTCGATCTGAACGACGGTGGAGTCGAAAATGTCAACGCTCTTTCCTTCGGACCAACTGTAGTTGCCTTCCTGAAGCGGCAGGTCGACCTGGTAAACGGAGATGTTCTTGATCTTCATACGGACGTTCCGGCTTAAGCTTGATTTCGAGATGCCAAGGCGAATTGCAAGCGAGAGTTCCGTCTCCAGTCAGCCTCTGACATGCGCTCCAGGTTCGTTGTCAATTACTTGCCGCGGGGCCCGCTTGAAACCGCAATGGCGAGAACGGCGCGGCGTCGATGTGCGTTTTCTCTCCAGTGACTAATTCGGCAATCAAGCGGCCTGTCGCCGGCGCAAGACTGAGCCCCAGCATGTTGTGGCCGGTTGCCAGGAAAGCGTTAGCCAGCCGCGGCGCGCGGCCAATGATGGGCAGGCTGTCCCAGGTCATCGGCCGCCAGCCGAACCAGGTTTCCTGGGCTTCGCCATCTACGGAAGCCTTGAGGTAGGGGCGGGCGGAGTCGCGGAGCAACTGGATGCGATGCGAGGGTATCGATTTGTCGTAACCCGTGAACTCCATCATCGATCCAAGGCGAAACCCGTCTTTAAAGGGCGACGCGCCGACTTTGTGCTCCGGAAACAGGATCGGATGACGAGGAGAATATTCAGGGCGAGACATGGTGATGGAATAGCCTTTTCCCGGCTGTATCGGCACTTTGCACTCGAGCGCCGACGACCAGCGAGCGCTCCAGGCGCCCAGCGCGAACACGACAAGATCGGCTTCCATTCCGCCTGTTGACGTCTCAATCGCCGCGACTCGGCTGGCGGATTTTCGGACGCCTCGCAGCTCGCAGTTTTCGATTATCGCAATTCCGCCGTCTCGCAGCCGATCCGCCCAGGTCTTGCACAGCAGGTCGGGGCGAACGGAAGCGTCGTTTGGGTAGTGGAAAGCTCCGGCAAGACCAGGCTTCAAACCGGGTTCGAACTCTTGAAGAGCATCGCCCTCGATTCTTCGAGCCGCGACGCCGAAGTTCTCCAGCAGCATGTGGTCCGTTTCGGCGAATCGCTGCATGCCGCGCGCCGTCTGGAAAACGTACAACAGCCCGTTGTCTTTCCATTCGCAGTCCAACGAATGCTTCGGAATCAACCGACGATATTCGTTCATCGAAGCATCGAGTATCGACTGCAGATGCTTTCCGGCCGCCAGCACCTGAGCGTGATTACATCGTCTGGCGAACTGCCACATCCAGTTCCATAGAGCGGGGTTGAGGCTCGGCTTTACGCGAAAGGGGGCGCGAGGATTGAACAACGACTTGATCGCCGTGCCAATCGCCCCCGGTTCGGTCAACGGGGAGACGTGGCTAGGGCAGATATAGCCGCAGTTGCCGTACGAGCAGGCGCCGGCAATCGTCCCTTTGTCAATCACGCTGACCTTCAAGCCGGCTTCCGCCAGGTAGTGAGCGCAAGCGATGCCGACAATGCCGGAGCCGACGACGATTGCGGTTTCCTTGCGGCCGTTCGAACTCATCTTGGGCTCCCGAGAAGTCCGTTGCGGAACGGATCGCCCGGCTGCTGAATCAGCGTCCCCTCGCTGCACACGTAGGCATGGCCGGTAATCGTGGGAGTAATCTGACCAGAGCTGTCGTTGGCGTACGTCGCTTCGAAGCGGCTGCCGACAATGCTTTCCTGAATCCAAATTCCGCCCGGCGCCAGTCTTCCGTCGGCAGCCAGGCAGGCGAGCTTGGCGCTGGTCCCCGTGCCGCACGGCGAACGGTCATAGGCGCCGCCAGGGCAATACACGAAGTTGCGACTGTGGGCATCGGGCGAATCCGCCGGGCCAAAGAATTCTATGTGGTCGATCTCGGCGCCGTCCTTTCCGGTGATGCCGTTGCGGTTGAACGCCGCGCGAATGCGTCTCGCCGCGTCGGACAGCACGTCAATATTGTCCGCCGTCAGCGGCGCCGGACTTTCTCCAACGAGGAAGAACCAGTTTCCTCCCCAGGCGATATCTCCGGTCACGGTTCCCAGGCCGTCGACCTCCACTTGCACCGCCGAGCGCAGCCGGTAGCTCGGCACATTCGCGATCGCAACCTGATTCGGCCCGAGCAGGTCGACTTCGACCACTCCGACCGGCGTCTCCAGCCGCTGTTTCCCCAGACCGACTCTGCCGAGGTAATGCAGCGTGACGGCGACTCCCATGGCGCCATGACCGCACATCCCCAGATACCCGACGTTGTTGAAAAAGATGACGCCGGCGGCGCACGTGGGATCCAAGGGCTCGCACACTAGCGCGCCTACGACGGCGTCCCAGCCGCGCGGCTCGTTGATCACGGTCTGGCGAAAATGGTCCGCACTTTCCCGAAGCCGAGCGAGTCGCTCGCTCAACGATCCGGCGCCGAGATCAGGCGCCCCATCGATGACAACTCGGGTCGGCTCGCCTGCGGTGTGCGAGTCGATGAAGCGAATTGGGTGCGCCGTTTCTGTCATGATTCTTTCCCCGCTGAAAACGTCGCCATGATAGCATGATCCCGAGAGCCTGTGCGATGCAGCAAGGCGCAATTTGGAGGGCGCCCTTCGCATAGACTCGCGATGTCTGGTTCCTGCTACGGTTCCTCGTCGCCCGGAAACCAATAGCCTGGATCGACCGAGCGCAGCAGGTAGCGTTCGCGTTCGGCCGGCGGGATGACGAGCAATTCCACCAGCGACAGCAGGTCTATGCTCGCCGTTTCGATCTTCGACTGCTGTTTGAGTTCGGCCAGTTCCTTGTCGCAGCGTCGCGCGGCTTCCTGCAAGTCGACCAGGGCCCACGCCTGCAGCCATTCGCCGCGACCCTCGGCGCCGCCGGCGCGGTTCGAATTCCATCCTCCACCTCGGCCAACAAACTGCCCAAATCCCGGCCTTGCGCGGTCGTCGTCGCCGATCAGCCGCGCATGCGGTTCGACGGAGATCAACAGCTCTCGCGCGATTTCCGGATCGACCAGCGCCAGTGCGCGCGCCACTTTGATCGTCGAAGCGATGCGCCGGGCAAGAGAAGGCTCCTGGGCGGCGGTCATCCTCAACGCCAGGACGCGCTCGATCACATTCGGCATATTGGAATAGCCGACGGCTCGGGCGGCAAGAGCGACATGGGCGGCTTCTGCCGACGGGCCTGCCTCGACGACGCTTCGGCGACTCGGCGGACTATCCAGGTACAGTTCCAGCGCGCGGTCGATGAAGGCCATCGCTTGCTGTTTGTCGCGCTCAGCGATCGCGACGGCGACCCAACAGAGCGCTTCCGCCTTGATCCAGAGGTCGGCATCGCTAATTTCATCGACCATGCGAATTGCGGCAGCTCTGTCGCGGTCCGCCAGTTCGTAGGCGACCAGCAGCCGGGCTCGATCGGCGTCTATGCCGGGACCGATGAGCCCCAAAATTTCGCGGGCTCGATCCAGGTCGCTGTCCGCCGCC
>DASZUP010000112.1:0-8837 GCA_035547635.1 Pirellulales bacterium | reverse complement strand
TGCCTGACGAACTCACATTGCTAGTCGCCAGGCGGCGTAACCTTTTCCACCGTCACGCTCGCCTGCTTGGCGTTGTGGCCCTGGTGGGTGACTAACTCGTACTTCAGCTCGGGCTTTTCGCCCGGTTTGACGGTCGCGGAGAATTCGACCGTCTGATAGTCGTGGTTCCTGGCCGGCAACTCGCTGCGGAACACGGCGTGGCCGCCGAAAGACCGCCGGATTTCGACGTCAATCGGCTTGCTCGTGTAATTGCGGACGCGCTGGGCGAACAGGTTATGGTCGTCCCAGCCGGCAATCTGGCCTCGCTCATTTAATTGAACCGGGCCCTCAGGTATGCGCCGGAACTTGTCGGTTCCCGTGATCTTCAGCCACAGATTATCTCGCCACGAACGGCGTTTGACGAGTTCAAAGATCACTTCGGGATCGCCGCCCAGATTGATCTCGATCTTGTCGCCGATCGGTACGTACTTGATCGGCTGGGCGGCAAGAAAGCTCAGCCCGTCGCGGCCGTTGTCGCGAAACACGCGGACCATGCCGTCCGGCAGCGGAGTCGTGCCGAGGCGCGACACTTCGTCGTTGGTCCATAGAAACATCCGCACCAGGCGATCGCCATATTGGGCCGCGCGATAGCGATATTGAATTCGCAACGGAACGGTCTGGCCTTGAAAGCTGCGCATCCGCTTCGACCAGCCGTCAGGGATCGTCTCCGTCCCTTCGATCGTGTAGATGAAGTACTCGCTCAAGCCCTCCTTGATGATCTCCTTCGGCTTGTTCGCGGCTGCACTCTTCTCGCCTGCAACGCGGTTTCCGAAACGGAATCGCAGATCTGCTTTCTTCAACTCCTCGCGTCGATCCTTGGACACTTCCGAGAGTTGCTCGACCGGGACGCCCGCCAATTGAGCGATCTTTTCGACCAGGTTGATCGTGCCGACGACCAACCGGACCTGAGCATCGTCGTAATCCTCGCCCGAGCGGTTCGTCACGCGGACAAAACCTTCAAAGCCAAGTTGCGTTTCGTCTCGGTCGGCGATTGCCACGTAATCGGCCGACCAGGAGATTCCGCTGGTGAAGTAGCTGATCTCGACGGTCGCCTCGCCTTCCCAATCGCTGCTCACGTTCCAATACAGCATTTGCGGCTTGTCGTGCGGAAACGTGGCGTCCAGCACGCTGAACTTCTCCGGGTGCGAAAGAAACCGCAGTTCCACGCTCGTCGGATCGATCCGCGTGCCGGCCCAACTGAATTGCAGCGGATTGATTCCAACGGCAAAGCTCACCTTGCGCGTTTCGCGGACGAGCGTCAGATCTTCGGAATTGTAGATCGTCAACTGCACCGTGTCGCGGTCGGGTACGGTGGAGAGATCGATATTCTCGCTTCGTCCGGACCGCGGGAAGAACAGCACGAGCACCAATGCCGCCGCGCCAAGCCGCCGGCCCAAGCTGCGATTGTCCATGAGTTGATCTCCTCTTTCGCTCCGTTACTTGACGGCGGCCCGCTCGATGGTGACGTTGGCCTGCGTGCTGTTGCGGCCCTGATGCGTCACCAACTCGTACTTCAGTTCGGCCTTGTCGCCCGGCTTGACGGCGGCTGCGTACTCGACCGTCTGAAAGTCGTGGTTCTTGGCGGCCAATTCGCTGCGGAAAATGGCATGGCCGCCGAACTGACGCCGAATTTCGACGTCGATCGGCTTGTTCGTGTAGTTGCGGATTCGCTGTGCGAACAGCACGCGATCGTCCCAGCCGGCCACCGAGCTGCGCTCGTCGACTTCGCGCTTGTCGCCTTGCACTTGTTTGAACGTGTTTGTGCCGTGGATTTGCAGCCAGAGGTTATCGCGAGACGATCGCAGCTTGACCAGTTCGAAAACGACTTCCGGATCGACGCCGAGGTTCAATTCGATCTTGTCGCCGATCGGCACGTATTTGATTGGCTGGGCGACCAGAAAGCTCAGGCCGTCGCGGCCGTTGTCGCGGAACGCCCTGAACGTGCCGTCCGGCAAGGGCGTTGTCCCTAGCTTCGATGCTTCATCGTTGGCCAACAGGTACATCCGCACCAACTGGTCGCCATATTCGGCGGGCCGGTAGCGGTACTGAATCTTGAACGGGACCGATTCTCCCTGGAAGCTGCGCAGCCGCTTGGACCAGCCGTTGGGGATCGTTTCCGTGCCTTCGATGGTATAGATGAAATACTCGCTCAGGCCTTCCTTGATGATCTGCTTGGCTTTGGCCGCCCCCGCGGCGCCGGCCGCCATCGGCGCCGCGGCGTCCATGACCTCCAGCATGGATTGCCTGCGCAATCCGTCGAGTTCCTCCCTCTCCAGTTTCGTGACCTGCGACATCGGAATCTGCGCCAACTGAGCGATCTTTTCGACCAGATTGATCGTGCCCACGACCAGTCGCACTTGGGCGTGTTCGTACTCTTCTCCCGAGTTGTTGAACACCCGCACGAAGCCTTCGAGCTCGAGTCGGGTTTCGTCCCGATTGGCGACGCCCACATAATCGGCCGACCAGGTGATGCCGCTGGTGAAGTAGGTGATTTCAACGACGGCCTCGCCTTCCAACTCGCTATTGACGTTCCAGTAGAGCATCTGAGGCTTGTCGTGCGGAAAGGTCGCATCCAGCAGGTCGAGCTTGTCGGGGTGTGAGAGAAACTTCAATTCGACGCTGGTCGGATCGATGAGCGTGCCGGCCCAACTGAACTGCAGCGGATTGACGCCCGGTTTGAAACTGAGCTTGCGCGTCTCACGGACCAGCGTGAGATCTTCGGAGTTGTAGATCGTCAATTGCACCGAATCCCGATCGGGTACGGTGGAAAGATCGATGTTTTCCGCCCGGACGGCGCGGATTTCGAAGGCGAACAGAGCGCACGACGCGAGCAAGGCGCCGGCGATGAAGTCAGGAAGACGACGCATATTACCACTCGTTTTTCAGGATGACGTGAAGCTTGTAAACCAGTTTCTGGGCCTTGCCGTCGGCGTCTCGCGCCGGCAGCTCGACATGGAACATGACCTGCTCAAAGTCGGAATGCTCTGCATCCGGACGGCCGTCGAAGGTCGTTTCTTTACCCAACTCCCATTCGACGTCGCGGCCTGAGTCGCCCTGGACCTCGCTGCGCACGTAGCGCAGGTTCTCGGCGACGTCGAGTTGGACCGGCTGGTCCTTGAAGTTCTCGATCTCGTACTTGAGCGTGATCTCGCGGTGGTGCAGGTTGCCGGCCACGCGGCGGACGAAGTTCTTGTCGATGGTCCGCTTGACGACGATATCCTGGGCCACGCCCAGATAGAGCCGCATTTCGTCGTCGCGCGGGGTGAAGCGGCCCCAGTCCTCGCCGAGAAAGGCCGTCGAGCCGCGGCCGTCTTCCTGAAAGATGCGGACCTTGCCGGCTTGCAGCGCCGTCTCGCCGAGTTGATTCTGCCGATCGTTCTTCAGCACGTAGTGCATCGGAACGCGAAGCTTGTTCTGCGGCTGGTCGAGATAACCAAAAGCCTGCGGATTGACGGTGTAGGTCTTTTTGACGGGGACCTTCTCATACTTGCCGATCAGCATTTCCTTGGTCTGATTGATGCCGATCGGCTTGGAGAAATGCTCGCCAAATCCGGCCCACAGCCCCGTCGAGCCGAAGGCTTCGTTGGCCAGGTTCTGCAGCCGCATGTACTGAGACAACGTCAGCGTGCGTTCGTCGCGCGAGGCGACGGCCCGGTAGTTGAAGCTCTTGTTCAGGTTGCCCAAC
This sequence comes from Pirellulales bacterium, assembly GCA_035547635.1. Lineage (GTDB taxonomy): Bacteria > Planctomycetota > Planctomycetia > Pirellulales > JAICIG01 > JAICIG01. Next base: position 5,113 of record DASZUP010000112.1, on the reverse strand, counting down.
AGGTAGCTGATTCGCACGCGAGCCGCGCCGGAACCGCTCGCAGAGACCTGCCAGACCAAGGCCGCCTCGTTGGGCGGATAGCTCACTGAAAGGACTTTGACGTCGAGCGCTTCGGCCCGATCGGCGGGTTGGTTGTCGGCGCCTTGCTCGGCAGGCCGTCTTTCCGCCGCCGGACCGAGCACGCGAAACACGATCGTCTGGGGATCGATTTGCGTGTTGGCCCAGGAAAAGTCGACTTGATTCACGCCTTTCACCAGCGGAACGATTCGCTCTTCTTCCACCAGCGTAGCGTTCGGATTGTCGAGCTGGATCTCGACTCGCTCGCGCACCGGCAATGTGATGAGCTTGATTCGCGCTAGCGCCATGGATGGCCACGCGGCCGCCCATCCGCCTGCGCATAAGCATAAAATTCCCGCCAGACGCCTCATGGAAATGCTCCTTAAATCTCAGGAAGTGCGCGGTTCAGCCCGCGTTGCAGGTAGAGACGCCGCGAGTGCGGATTTCGTTCCACGAAAAATCCGGCGGTCGCCGAACGGGGTGAAATTGGACGGCTGGCGGCTACGGCCAGACGGTCGCACAGCGGCAAGCCGAGGCGCGACGCAAAGTTTGATTCGCCGGCCGAAAAAGCATGAAAGATCGCTGCGCAGCTGATCAACGCATCAGAACTCTCACGAGTTCTGCTACATAGAACGCGGTTCTTCCCGCAAGACTGAGATCGGCGCTGCTAATGAATCCAGCCGCTGGGCGAGAGAGGGCTGCAGCCGCGCGCGGCGTCGAATTGCCACAGGCCGGGCTCGGCGACGAACTCGCCGATGGCCGTCAGCGGCACGCCGAGCGGCTGGTCTTGCAGCATCCGCCGTGCTTCGTCGGGTGCGACGGCCAGGATCAGCTCAAAATCTTCTCCGTCGCCCAGCGCGTGTTCCAAGGCGCTGCGCTCGTCAAGGCCCCGTGCCGCGAGAGCTTCGGCAGCGCGCGAGATGGGGACCGCGTCGAGCCTGATGGCCGCACCGCAGCCGCTGGCGGCGGCCAGCCGCGAAACGTCAAGCGATAAGCCGTCGCTTACGTCCATGCCCGCGTGCAGCTCGTAACGCTCGTTGAGCAGCAACGCTTCCTCTACCCTTGGGTCGAAGTCGAAGTGCCGTCCGAGAATGCTGCCGCCAAATTCGCCGGTGACCAGCAGCCAGTCGCCGGGCCGCGCGCCGTCGCGGCGCAGAGGGCCGCGCGCGGAAACGCCGCCCAGCAGCGTAACAGAAATTGCCAGCGGACCGTCCCAACAGTTGGTGTCTCCGCCGGCGATCGCCACATGATAGCGCTGGGCCAGGGGCAGCATGCCCAGGTAGATTTGTTTCGCGAGTTCCAAGGCGCCGGCGCGAGGCAAGGCCAGCGCAACCACGGCGGCCAGCGGCCGGCCGGCCATGGCCGCGATATCGCTCAGATTGACCGCCAACGCTTTGCGTCCGATGCTCGCGGGATCCGCCTGCTCGAGGTGAAAGTCGACCTGGTCCGTAATCATGTCGACGGTGATCAGGCACTCCGGACCGCCCAGGTTTAACAGAGCCGTGTCATCGCCTGCTCCCAGTTTCAAGCACGGGTGCGGCGGCAACTGCTCGCGCAGCCAGGCGATAAACTCAGTTTCCATGCGAAGCTCGGAGCAAGTTGCAAAGCAGAGAATGCGCGGCGATTGCCGCCGGCAATCTTGACCTTCGGCGCCCCATTATGTTCCGTCAGGGGCAAAGCTCGCAATGCATCGCGGCCAGCGAAAGTTGCTGCACGCCCTTCCGCTACGTTGTAGAGCAGGCCGGATTGCGGCGACGGAAGCATCCTTCCGCGTTGCCGCGAGAGCTGCCTGCCTGCTAACGACGCTGATTAGATGATACGGTCAGGAAGCCGTAGAGCGTCTGCGGTTCGTTCTCCCGCAGGATGTAGAACTTCAGCGGTTCGAGACTCGCGAAGTCGGGGCGGTTCAGCACGTAGCGGACGTTTTCCAGCGAGATGGTTTCCCAAATGTGCATGCCCACCAGCACGTCGCCCGGTCGAATGCCTTGTTTGGCGGCGGGACTTTCGGAACGGACGTCGGTAACGGTCAGGCCGCCGCGATACCGCGTGCGAAACTGCCGTTGAAACTGTTTGTTCGGAATCGGCTGCAACTCCAGACCCAGCAGATCCCAGACGGGGTCGGCCGGCTCCTGCTGCAGTTGAGGGGCGGCGGCCAGCACCAGATCCACCGCCAGCGGCTCCTCGTCACGGCCAATTTTGATTCCGATTTCATCGCCTTCGCGGCGCTCAAGCAGCAGCCGTTCCAAATCGAGAGCGCGAGCCACGGACTGTTCGTCCACGCTCTTGATGACATCGCCCGGCTTGATGCCGGCTTTGGCCGCCGGGCTGTCAGGATCGACCGACTCGACCACGACTCCCTGGGCGTCGGCTTCGGCCGGCCTGGCCACCACGCCGTGCCAGGTGTGTTTCAAGCGTCGAATGCTGAGCAGATCGGCCACGGTGACCAGCGCCTTGTCGGTGGGAATGGCAAAGCCGATGCCCTGCGCCCCGGCGCGGACCGCTACATTGATGCCGATCATCTCGCCGTCGATGTTCAAGAGCGGACCGCCTGAGTTGCCCGGGTTGATGCTGGCGTCCGTCTGGATCAGATCTTCGTAGCTCTGCGCGTCGCTGACCTGAACTGTGCGGTGCAACGCGCTGACGATGCCCTGCGTCACCGTATGCTCGTAACCGAAAGCATTGCCTACCGCCACGACGGTTTCGCCCGGCATCAGATCGTAGGAGGCGCCGATGGCGATCACCGGCAGGGCTTCGCGGACGTCGATCTTGATGACCGCCAGATCGGTCTGGGCGTCGTGCGAGACCAATTCCGCGACGTAGCTTTGACGGTCGGCGGTGGTGACCGTGATCTTTTTCACGCCCTCGACGACGTGGTAGTTGGTGACGATATATCCGCGCGGGTCAAGGATCACGCCGGTGCCCATGCCGTTGACGCGGCGGGCGACGTCGCCGCCGCCCGCGGTCTTGCCTTCGGACGTCACCGTTTTCTCGCCGTGGATGTTGACGATTGCCGGTCGGGCGCGCTCAACGGCCACGACGATGGGACTGCGGCGATGCTCGATTTCGCCGCCCGGTGCGCTCTGCAGTTGCCAAACCACGCACAGCATGATCAGGCAGCCGGCAATAACATGACACGAGCGCAGAGTCAGACGGGCAGATCGAGTGCTCATGAAAATTGATCGCCGTAGGTGAAACAAGCTCCAGGCCGGACGCCCTGTTCGCCCCCCAGTCGTTGGCGTGCCAACATCCAGAGCGATAGCAGCGAGGCTGCGAGAAACATCGGCCCCGGGCCGGAAGTGCCTTAAAAACGCATCAGCCCGGCCGCAAATCTCGCCCAGCTTTCCACGTTCGTCGCTTGTTCCAGTGACTGCGAGGGGTATGCTAATGCGCGCTCGTTTTGCGTGCTTTCCCAAATTTCCCCGAGGCGCCTGCGGTCGCCGCGCGAACAACTTCCTTCACAGGCCGTACAGCTTGCCTGGATTCTCGCCCAAGCAGCTTTGCGGCAAGGTACATTAATGTCTGCCACGTCCGCCTCAGGCCCCCAACTTGTCCGGATTACGATCTACCCGATTAAATCGCTCGACGGCATCCTGGTCGACCAGGCGACGTTATTGCCCCGGGGGCCGCTAGAACATGATCGTCGGTATGCCTTGCGCGATTCCGCGGGGCGTCTGCTCAACGGCAAACGCACGGAGGCCATGCACCGATTGCGCTTGGACATGGAGCTTGCCAGCGGCGTCGTGGCCTTGACGGCGGGCGATGAACGGGGAGGCGGCGAGCCACGGCGGTTTCACATCGATACCGATCGGGCCGAGTTAGCGCAGTGGCTGCAAGATTATTTCGCTCTGGAACAGCCGCTGGAGATTATCGAGAACGCCGCGACGGGCTTCCCTGACGACGAGGAGGCGCCGGGACCAACCGTGGTCAGCACTGCCACGCTCGAAACGGCGGCGAGTTGGTTTCCCGGCCTTACGCTCGAAGAGATGCGACGTCGATTTCGGGCAAACCTGGAGATTGGCGGCGTCGAGCCGTTCTGGGAAGACCGGCTCTACGGTGAGGCCGGCCAGGCGGTGCGGTTTCAACTGGGCGAGCTGCTGCTGGATGGGGTGAATCCTTGCCAGCGCTGCGTCGTTCCCAGTCGAGATTCAGTGACGGGCGCTGTCACGTCTCAGTTCGCCCAGCGCTTTGCCGAGCGTCGCCGGCAGTGCTTGCCACCTTGGGCCGCCATTTCGCGGTTCGACCACTTCTACCGGCTCGCGGTGAATACGCGTCCCGTGGATTCAACAGGCGGTTGCATTCGGCTGGGAGATCCCGTTCGCATATTGGGAACCCTTCCGAAATAGCCGCCGCTCAACGCTTGTGCTGCAGCGCGGTTCGCGGTACGACCTGCAACTCGCCGCGGCGCAGTTCGATGTCTTGCGTGCCGTGTGGACCGTCAAGCGTGCCGCGTTCGACATAATACTGGTTGAGCTTCTCCAGCTTGGCTTTGGCGCTGGCCGCGCTGGCCTCGTCGCGGCTGGGCGCCGGGCCCCAAAAGATGCGCGTGCCGGAACGCGTCACAATCTGATATTCGTTTCCGCCGCTGCCCGGGTTGGGCATTAACTCGAGATAATGCAGTCCTAAATGCTCCCAGGCGTCTTTCAAGGCCGCAGCCAGACGCGCGGCCCCCAGCACGCGAATGTCCTGCCAGACCACGCCTGCGGGCGGTTCGGTCGGCAGAGAAGCGTTGGAGAACCTCGGAAAACGGGCCGCTTCATGAGGAGAGAAATCGGCCGTCGGCAGCAACACGCCTTCCACGTCAATCGGGAACAAACCGCCGGCCACCTGCACCATGCAGACCGGCTCGCGATAAACCAACGCCACCTCCAGCCGCGCAGGCGGCAGTTTCGCCACGCTTAGCACTTCGGCTACCCACGGATGGGCCGAGAAGGCCTGGTGTACGCGCTCGACCAGATCCTCTTCCAGCACCGAGAGCGAACCGTCGATCTCCGCGTCGCGAATCGCTTCGCCCTTGATATCCGCGCGAATCCAGTTCGGCGGCGGCGTAATGGCGACG
>DASZUP010000111.1:0-11811 GCA_035547635.1 Pirellulales bacterium | reverse complement strand
CTATCTCCATCGCTGTGCGGAAAAAATCGGCGAGAACCTGACGCCCAAGCAGTGGATTCCCTACACCGACCGGATGGACTATCTGGCCGGCATGAACATGAATCTCGGCTGGGCGCTGACCGTCGAGAAGTTGATGAAGCTCGAGCTGGCTGAAAAGGCCCGCCACCTGCGAGTCATCATCGCCGAGATGGGCCGCATCGCCAGCCACCTGGTGGGCATGGGCGCCTACGGGCTCGATCTCGGCACGTTCAGCCCTTTCTTGTACGCCTTTCGCGAACGGGAAAAGATTCTCGACCTGTTCGAGATGGCCTGCGGCGCACGCTTGACCTACAGCTACTTGACCGTCGGCGGCGCCACGCACGACCTGCCGCCCGGCTGGCTGAAGCAGTGCGAGAAGTTCCTTGATCAACTGCTGCCGATCATCGATGAATACCATGCGCTGTTGACCACCAACACCATCTTCGTGCGCCGCACCGCCGACATCGGCGTGCTCTCGCCCGAAATGGCGATCAGTTATGGCTGCACCGGCCCGGTGCTGCGGGGCAGCGGCGTCGACTGGGATCTTCGCCGCGACGGCGAAGACCGCTACACGGAGATGTACGACGGCTACGCCTTTGAAGTGATCGTGCAGAAGGACGGTCACTATCCTCAAGATCACAAATATCCGCCGGTGCCCGAATCGGCCGTGCTGGGCGACTGCTGGCACCGGTTCTATGTGCGGATGCTGGAGGTGATGCAGTCGATCGACCTGGTCCGGCAGGCGATGGACCGCTACAGCACCGCCGAGGGCTCCCACAACGTGCCTTTGAAGCTGAACGAAAAGCTTCCCAAGGGCGAGGTTTACCTGGAAACCGAGGCCCCGCGCGGGCAAATGGGCTTCTATCTCGTCAGTGACGGATCGCCGATCCCCTGGCGCGCACGGGCGCGGAGCAGTTGCTTCTGCAACCTGTCCGTGACCCACGAGATCTGTCGCGGCTGCCTGCTGGCAGACGTGCCGGCCATCGTCGGTTCGCTCGACATCGTGATGGGCGAAATCGACCGCTAAACGCGCTCGTTCACAGGCGCCGGCGCCGGGTGACAAAAAGTATCTGAGGGGCTTGTAAATCGACAAACCTTTGTGCCATATTTCACAATCCTTCAAACGGACCTTTATCAGCATGCCCGAATTGTCCTGAGCGAGCGACTCGCTGAGGATCTCATGGAAGAATCTCGGGCGAAAAAGCCGGTGTTCCGGCGAGAGTTTCATCAACCCAACGGCGGGCCGAAGCGTGGCTGAGTTTTTTGCCCAATATGTACCGCAATGGCTGGCCTATTTGCTTGCCGCGCTGGTGCACTGCGCACTGCTGATCCAGGTCGTAGCGGTCGGCGCGCTGGTCTTCATCTGGCTGGAGCGCAAGGTCGCCGGCCGCATTCAGGACCGCCTGGGACCGACTCGCGTCGGCGGCAAGTTCGGCTGGCTGCAAACGCTGGCCGACGGCCTGAAGCTGATCACCAAAGAAGACCTGATGCCCGAAGGCGCCGACGAACTGCTGTTCCGGCTGGCGCCGTATATCAGCTTCTGCGCCTCGTTCGCCGCCTACCTGGCCCTGCCGTTCAGCGACGGCTGGGTGGCGGTCGATCTGAACGTCGGCGTGTTCTTCATTCTGGCCGTAATGGGGCTGGAAGTCTTCGGCGTGATCCTGGCCGGTTACTCGTCCGCCTCCAAGTGGTCGCTGTTCGGCGGCATGCGAGAAGCGGCCCAGGTCGTCAGCTACGAAGTGCCGATGGGCATGTGCGTCGTGGTGCCGGTCTTGATTGCCGGCACGATGGACCTGGTCGAGATCGGCCGCCTGCAGGAAGGCTTGTTCACCAATTGGCTCGTGTTTCACGACCCCTTCACGTTCATCACGTTCTGGGTCTACTTCACCTGCGCCACGGCCAGCGTGAACCGGGCCCCGTTTGACCTGGCCGAGGCGGAAAGCGAACTGGTGGCCGGTTTTCACACCGAGTATTCCGGCCTGCGGTGGAGCTTCTTCTTCATGGCCGAATACGGGTCGATGTTCGCCGTCAGCGGACTGGCCGCCATCCTGTTCTTCGGCGGCTGGAACGGTCCGCTGCCGATCGCCTCTTGGCTCGGGCTGACGCACGCCAACGGGCCGGTGCTGGGCTACCTGGGCAACTTCCTGGGCATGCTGAACTTCATCTTCAAGTGCTGCTTGTGGGTCACATTCATGATGTGGGTTCGCTGGACGTTGCCCCGCTTGCGAATCGACCAGGTGATGAAGACTTGCTTGAAATACTGCACGCCGATCGCCGCCGTAATGTTCCTCGGCGCCGTCGGCTGGACGTATTGCCTGCCCGGCGGATTGACCGGGCTCCGCAAGCCGTATGGCGAGCGCTACGTGGTCGAGACGGCGGCTCCGCCCGCCAAGGCCGAAGCGTCGCCGGCTGAGCCGGAAGAAGATGGCGAAGAGACCAGGACGGCGGCAATGCGATCGTCGGCCGGCCTGACGGTGGCGCAACATACTAGCGGCGAAGTGCGGCAACGAGGGGGTCGTTAAGCGTGAGCTGGCAAACGTTCCTGTTTCTGTTGTATTCCGCGGTGGCCTGCGGATTCGCCTTGCTGGTGGTGCTATCCAGCAATGTCGTTCGCATGGCGTTCTATCTGGTCGTGTCGCTGGGAGCGACGGCCGGGCGGTTCTTTCTGGCCGGCGCCGATTTCGTCGGCGCCATGCAATTGATGATCTACGTCGGCGGCACGTTGGTGTTGCTGGTGTTCGGCGTCATGCTCACGGCCCAAGGCCCGTTCGTTTCGATGAAGACTCGCGGCGGCGACTGGATTCTGGCCGCCTTGCTGGCCGGCTCGCTGTTGGCATTTCTGGCGCCGGCGGCGTTCAGCGTCCGCGACTGGACCAATGCCCCTGAACATGCCGGCGAGGAGCATCATGCCTCCGCCGCCCCGCAAAAGTCCGGCGCCAGGTTTCAGTTGACGGCTTCCATCAAGGATGAGGCGACTGACGACAGCAAAGACGAGGCTGCCGATACCGCCGGCATGGAAGACGCCGAGACGCCGGAGAGCAAGGACGCCGAAGTCGAACAAGTCGCCGCGGCGACGCCCGTTCAGAAAGATACCGCCACCCGGCTGGGCATGGGCCTGCTGGGAGCTCGAGTCGATCAGTTGGAAGATCGTCCTGAGGAACTCAAACGCGGGATGTCGGGATACCTGCTGCCGTTTGAAATCGTCTCCGTACACTTGCTCGTGGTTCTGGTCGGCGCGGCCTATCTCGCCCGCACCAAGCGCCGCGCGACAAGCTAAAGGTCTGACTGCATGGAACCTATCGGCGTTTCGCACTTCATGGTCGTCGGCGCGATCATGTTCGCCTCGGGCGTGGTTTGCATGGCCACCAAGCGCAATGCGCTGGGCGTGCTGATGGGCATCGAACTGGTGCTCAACGGAGCCAACGTCAACTTCGTGGCCATGTCGAGCGAATTTCTCAGCTCGAATTCGAGCCGCGGCCTGGGACTCGACGGCCAGTTCATCGCCTTGTTCGTGATCGTGCTGGCCGCCGCCGAAGCCGCCGTGGCGCTGGCCATCACGCTGAACTTCTACAACAACCATTCGACGGTCGACGTCGATCGTGCTGACGAGTTGAAGGGCTAATGGAACTATCCTCGCTACTGCCGACGCTGCTGGGCATCGCCTGGCTGCTGCCGCTGGCTTCCTTCACGCTGATCGTGCTGTTCGGTCCGCGGATGGGCAAGCACGGATCCGGAGCGGCTTACCTGGCGACCACCGCCATTGTCACCGGCGCCGTTTGCTCCTGGTTGTCGTTGGCCTTCTGGCTGGGAGGTTACGGAACCAAGCCGGCGGAGGAACATGGCGCGGCGCATTCCGTGGCGGCGGCACATGCAGCAGCCGGCCACGATGAAGAAGCTGCGAAGGAGAGCGAAGCGGCAGAGCATGACGATGCTGAACAGGCGCACGAGGCGCTGCCCAAGGCCTACACGGCCGATCTTTACACGCTCGGCCAGTTCGGCTCGCTGAAAATCACCATCAGCTACTACATTGACGCCTTGACCGTGGGCATGTTTGCCATGGTCACGCTGATCGCCTCCTGCATTCATTTTTACGCGATCGGCTATATGCACGATGAGTTGCACGACGTCACCGACCACGAAGTGACGCTGTCTAACGGCGAACATCTGCACCGTCGCGGCCGTTTCCACCGCTTCTTCCAGTACCTGTCGCTGTTCTGCTTCAGCATGCTGGGGCTGGTCTATTCCGGCAACATCGCGATGGTGTTCGTGTTCTGGGAGTTGGTGGGCATCTGCTCCTACTTCCTGATCGGCTTCTACATCGAACGGAAAAGCGCCTCCAACGCCGCCAACAAGGCCTTCATCGTCAATCGCGTCGGCGACTTCGGCATGATCATCGGCTTGATGGCCCTCTGGGGCAGCCTCGGCACGTTCGCTTTTGGCGACGTCAAGAACGCCGAAGGCCAGGTTGAGCCGGGCATCTTCAGCCAGATGCGAAAGGCCTCCAACGACTACCGCCTGGAAGTTCCGGACGGCATGGTCCGCTCAGCCGCCTTCGATGCCGTCGGCGAAATTGCCGTCGATCACTCAGCCGCTGGCAACCCGGACGCGGCGGCTTCGGAAATCGAAGCCCGCTTGCCCGAGTGGCGGTCGAAGCACGTCGGCTACTGGCTGCTGGTGGTCGCCGGCGTGGGTATTTTTTGCGGCTGCGTCGGCAAGAGCGCCCAGTTCCCGCTGCACGTCTGGTTGCCCGACGCGATGGAGGGCCCGACGCCCGTCTCCGCGCTCGTCCACTCGGCCACGATGGTCGCCGCCGGCGTCTACCTGGTCGGCCGCTTCTACCCGGCCTTCGCCCCGGAAGTGTTGCTGGTCATCGCTTATATCGGCGCCATTACGCTGTTCCTGGCGGCCACGATCGCCATTACGGCCACCGACATCAAACGCGTGCTGGCCTACTCGACGGTCAGCCAGCTCGGTTACATGATGCTGGCCCTCGGCGTCGGCGGCTGGGTCGCCGGTTTGTTCCACTTGATCACGCACGCCTTTTTCAAGAGCTTGCTGTTCATGTGCTCCGGCTCGGTGATCCATGCCACGCACACCAACGAAATGCCGAAGATGGGCGGCCTGCGGAAGAAGATGCCGATTACGGCCTACACCATGCTGGCCGGCTGTCTGGCGATCATCGGCGCCGGCGTGCCGTTCCTGATCGGCTTCAGCGGCTACTATTCGAAGGACGCAATTATCGCCCAGGCGTTGTCGTTCTCGCTCAAGAATCCCACGCACGGGGCCGTGTTCTTCTATGCCGCGGCCGGCGGCGCCGCGATCACGGCCTTCTACATGTTCCGGCTCTGGTACATGACCTTCGCCGGCGAGCCGCGCGACCATCACATTTACGATCACGCCCACGAATCGCCGCGCGTGATGTGGGCGCCGCTCGTGGTGCTGGCCGGCTTCGCCACCTTTGTCGGCTGGACCGTGCCCAACTGGTTTCCGCTGCTGGGCGGCCTGGGCGTGGCAAATCTGCTGGAACAGGCGAGGCCTCTCGGCGAGGTCGGCCAAGGCGTGCTGCTGCCGGCGCTGGCGTATCCGAATGAGCATCTCAGCCATGGCCACAGCATTCACGTGCAGGCCACGCTCTACGCATTTTCCACCGCCCTGGCCGGGTTCCTGCTGGCCACGGTGTTTTACGGCGTGCGTTGGTTGAACGCGGAAGACGTCAAGCAACAGTTCTATCCGATCTACCGCTTCCTGCTGAACAAGTGGTACTTCGATGAGCTCTACGAGATCCTGTTCGTGAACCCCGCCCATTTCGTGGCCAGAGTCGTGGCGATCTTCGACCGCCGGTTCATTGACGGATTGATTGACAACCTGGCGCGGTGGACGCGCCGTCTAGCCAGTCTGGACGACATGATCGACCGCTATTTCGTAGACGGGCTCGTGAACCTGGCCGCGGCCTGGACCTGGTCGCTCGGCACGTCGCTTCGCGGCCTGCAGACCGGCCGGCTGCGGCAATACGTGATGCTGATCGTAATCGGCACGGTGGCCCTGACTATCCTGATCAATTTTGCTTCGGCGAAGTAACCCTTAGGCGCACCATGGAATCGCAGTATTTAACCCTGCTCAGCTTGATCGTCTTTCTGCCGGCCGCTGGCGCGCTGACGCTGGCTTTTCTTCCCAAGAACAAGCCGGAGCTGATCAAGCTGGTCAGCCTGTTTATCACCATCGCCGTGTTCCTGATCACGCTGTGGATGGCCATGGGCGGCCAGAACGCGGCCGAGACCGGCAAGTTTCAAAAGGGCCTGGCGGAAATGCAGGACGCCTTCAGCGTTTCCTGGATCCCGTCGTTCAATATCTATTACATGATGGGCCTGGACGGCATCAGCTTCACGCTGGTGCTGTTGACCTCGTTCCTCAGCGTGCTGGCCATGGGCGCCAGTTGGTCGATCAACAAGCACGTCAAGGCGTACTGCATCCTCTACCTGCTGCTCGAAACCGGCATGTTGGGCGTGTTCATGGCGCTCGATTTCTTCCTGTTCTACGTGTTCTGGGAAGTCATGCTGCTGCCGATGTACTTCCTGATCGGCGTGTGGGGCGGCCCGCGGCGCGAATACGCGGCCATCAAGTTCTTCCTCTACACGTTGTTGGGCAGCGTGTTGATGTTGATCGCGATCTTGATGCTGTACTTCAACAGCGACCTGCGGGTGCTGGCCAAGACCGAGGGCTTCGCTCCCGGCGAAGCGGGCTGGAATGAGCTGCACCTGGAAAAATCCGTGACGGCCAAGGTGCAAGCCGAGGAGAGCGCCCAGCCGATCCACACGTTCAATATCCTGGCCCTGGCCAAGATGGGCCAGCACACCAGTCTGTTCGACTCGCCGATTCTGCTGAACAAGTCGCTGCAGTGGTGGGCCTTCGTGCTGCTGTTCATCGGCTTTGCCATCAAGGTGCCGATCGTGCCTGTCCACACCTGGCTGCCCGACGCGCACGTCGAGGCGCCGACGCCGATCTCCATGATCCTGGCCGGCGTGCTGTTGAAGATGGGCGGCTATGGGATCATCCGCATCTGCTATCCGATCTGTCCCGACGCCGGCTATGACCTGGCGTATGTCGTGACGTTCATCGGCGTGCTGAGCATGCTCTATGGCGCCTTTGCCGCTCTGGCGCAAAACGACTTCAAACGCCTGGTGGCCTACAGCTCGGTCAGCCACATGGGCTATGTGATGCTCGGCATCGGCGTGTGGAGCGCGGTGGCCGGAACGAACTACAACCCGGAATACTGGCAGTTGGGCATGAACGGGGCGATGTTCCAGATGATCGCCCACGGCATCAGCTCGGCCGGCATGTTCTTTATGGTCGGCGTGATTTACGACCGCGTACATCACCGCAATTTGAACGAGTTCGGCGGCCTGTTCGCCAAGTCGCCCGTGTACAGCGGCCTCGCCTTCGGCATCTTCTTCGCCGGCTTGGGTCTGCCCGGTTTGTGCGGGTTCATCGGCGAAGTGTTCGTCACGCTCAGCGTCTGGAACTACTCGCACGCCTTGGCCGTGATCTCGGCGGCGACGGTGATTCTGACGGCCGGTTATATCCTGTGGACGCTGCAGCGGGTCTACCTGGGGCCCGAGTACAAAGGTCCGCACGGAGACGAGATCACGCCCATCAACCTTCGGGAGCTGTCCATTGCGGCGCCCCTGTTGGGCTTTGCCATCTTGTTCGGCGTCTATCCTCGGTTGGTGTTCGATTACATGACGCCGAGCGTGAACCGCGAAGTCAGCGAACTCGCCGACTGGACGCGCGAAGTCAAAGAACCGCGGTTGATGCTCCAGGAAGAGTCGCTGCAAGCTCAAAACGATGCGGAAGAGATGACTTTGGGCATGGTCCGCTGACAAGAAGAATCCGCCTTTCGGGCGTCGCGTGACCCGATCCACGGGAAACGCCGCCCGCCGGCGTTGGAAGAAAGCCGCCAATCGTGAACCTCGATAAACTGCTCGAACATCTGTTCACCGACACGCTCGATGCCTCGGTTCCGGGCTTCAAGCCGGAATTGACGTTGTGCGTGACGATCGTGTTGATGCTGCTGGCCCGGCTGCCAGGCTGGGGCCGCAAGCTGAACGCGTTCTATATCGCTCTGCCCGGCGTGCTGGTCGCCTTGTACTATGCGGCGCCTTGGGTGCTGCTGCACTCGCTCGAGGGGCGAACCGAGCTGTTCACGGGACTGCTGGTCTATGACAAGCTGACGGTCTTCTTCCGCAGCGTGTTGCTCGTGTTCGCCGTGTTGTTCTTGCTGCTGACTCGCTTGACGGGCATTCCCGACCGCGAAGACAGCCCCGATTTCTACACGCTGGTCCTCGGCTCCACCCTGGGCATGTGCATCATGGCTTCGGCCAATCACCTGCTGATGGTTTTCCTGGGCGTCGAGATGGCCAGCGTTCCGTCGTACGCGCTGGCGGGCATTCTGAAAGGCCGCCGGCAGAGCAGCGAAGCGGCGCTGAAGTATGCAATCTACGGCGCCGGGGCCGCCGGCGTGATGCTGTACGGAATCAGCTTGCTGGCCGGCGCCTTGGGCTCGTGCCATCTGCCGACCATGGCTCACTTGCTGGCCACCCTGCCTGCCGATGCATTTGCCGAACGGCAGACCGTGCTGACGTTGGGCGGGCTGATGGTTTCGGTCGGCCTGGCTTTCAAACTATCAGCCTTCCCGTTCCATTTTTGGTGCCCGGACGTGTTCGAAGGCGCCAGCGCCGAAGTAAACGCCTTTCTGTCGGTGGCTTCCAAGGCTGCGGCCCTGGGCTTGCTGGTCCGCGTGGCGGTAGGTTTCGCCCACGTTCCAAGCGACATGGAATCGCCTGCCCCGGCCGTCGAAGCGGAAGCGGCGACGGCCAAGACCAAAGTACACCTGGTCTCGTATCGGGCGGCAGATGACGCCGACGAAACAGACACGGATAAAGCCGAAGGCAAAGCCGACGAGAACTCTCCCGCCGTCGAACGCGAAGAAGCGCCGCTGGCTGAAGGCGCCGTCGGCAGCCCGGGTTTGGCTCCCGTGCGGCGATATCTCATCGGCTTGATCACGCTCTTCTCGGCGGTCACGTGTACGTTCGGCAATCTGGCGGCGTACAGCCAGACCAATATCAAGCGGCTGCTGGCCTATTCCACCATTGCCCACGCCGGCTACATGATGATGCCGGTGGTCGCCGCCGTGGCGCTGCTAGGCGATCAGCCGGCGGAAGCGGAAGCGGCGATCTCGTCGTTGGCCGTGTACGTGAGCGTCTACCTGTTCATGAACCTGGGCGCCTTCGCCATTGTCGCCTTCCTGCGGAATACGATGCGCAGCGAGGAAATCGCCGACTACAGCGGGCTGATCTACTGCTGCCCGGGCGTCACGGTTTGTTTCACTTTGATCCTGATCAGCCTGATCGGTTTGCCGCCGCTGGCCGGCTTTGCCGCCAAATTCCTGGTGTTCGGCTATCTTGCCGCATCGCACCAGTATCTGCTGCTCGCCATCGGCGGCATCAACACGGCGATCAGCCTGTTCTATTACCTGCGCGTCATTAAAGTGATGACCATCGACCCGGAACCCGAAGACCGTCTGCCAACCCGGCTGCCGATGCTTTCGTTGGCGGGCATCTATATTCTGGCCATGACGTTGCCCGTCGTGGTGCTCGGCGTGTACTGGAACGATCTGAACACATGGGCGCAAGCGGCGGCTCGAGGCCTGCTCTCGTGAAACGGCGGAGCTGACGGCCGCCGGACAGCCGAAACGACGCAGCCTGACGGCTGCCAAGGCTGCGATCATCGGCTCAGCCGCCAACGTATCTAATAGGAGTCTGGATTCCAGTGATCGGCAACGCAAACGTGATTGAAGACCTGAATCGGCTGCTGGAGATCGAGTATCGCTCGTTCCCGATGTACCTGGCCGATGCGTCGCCCTGGACCACCCAGCACGATGAAAGCGCGGGCGAGGCGCTCAAGAACATCGTGGCCGACCAGCAGGCCATTTCGCAGCGCATCGGCGAGTTGATTCTCCAGCTTGGCGGCCGGATCGCTCCGGGCGAGTACCCCATGGAGTTCACGGATACGCACTTCCTGTCGCTGGAATACCTGCTGAAAGAATTGCTCGGTTACCAGCGTCAGGACGTGGCCGATATCGGGCAAATCGTCTCCCGGCTCGCTGGGCATCGCGAAGCGCAGGAACTCGCTGAAGAAGCTTTGGGCGCCGAACGGGCCCACCTGGAAGCGATTGAGGCGCTGCAAGCGCAGCCCGCCTGACGGAATGCGCCACAGTGTCCGGCGAGAGTTGCGAGCAGTAGCCAGGGCGCTACGGAAGCCCAGTCGCCTTGTTCGCGACCCTTGTGTCTGTGCGGGACAAAGCGGCGCGGAAATTCCTCAGGCAAGCGAGCTTTGCCCGCCCCGGTTCCGATTCATGTCTGCTGTTTGAGTTCGCGACGGGAGCGCCGCCGTGCCGGAATGGTTTGATACGCACGCGCATCTGGATCAGGAAGAGTTCGACGTCGATCGCGATCAGACGATCGAGCGGGCGCGAGCCGCGGGGGTCAAAACGATTCTCGCCGTGGGCGCTACGGCGTCCAGCAGCGCGGCCTGCTTTGAGCTGGCCCAGCGACATCCGGATATGTTTGCGGCGGTCGGCATTCAGCCGAACTACTGCGCACAGGCGGCGCCGGAAGATTGGGACGCGGTACTGACCTTGTCCAGCCGACCGCGCGTCGTTGCGCTCGGCGAGACGGGGCTCGACCGGTACTGGGACTACACGCCGCTGGACGTACAGCAGGACTATTTCGACCGGCATCTGCGACTTTCGCAACAGACCGGGTTGCCGTTTATCGTGCACACGCGCGAGAGCGACGCCGACGTGTTGGCCATGCTCCGCGAGGCCCGCTTGCGCGGCCCGCTGGCGGGCGTAATGCACTCCTTCACCGGCAGCAGCGAGACGGCCGCCCAGTGCCTGGAGCTGGGCATGTACATCAGCTTTGCCGGCATGGTGACCTTCAAAAAGTCCGATGCCTTGCGAGCCGTCGCCCGGACGATTCCGGCCGACCGCATACTGATCGAGACGGACAGCCCTTATCTCTCGCCGCATCCGCTGCGCGGCAAACGCAACGAACCGGCGCACGTGCTGCACACGGCCGAATGCCTGGCCCGCGAGCGCGGCCAAACGCTCGACGAGTTCGCCGCGCTGACGACCGCCAACGCCCGACGGCTGTTCCGGCTGGAGTAGCGCCGTCCGCGAGCGTTCCGTGCAACGTCTGTAGCGGAACTCGTGAGAGTTCCGTGACCCGTTGCCGCCAATGACGTCTCGATATGAGTTCTGGCGCCGCGTAATAGGCAAGGCACCTTGGTGCGTGCTCATGCTTTGGTTTGATGCCGTACTGCGCATGCGGAACTCGCTCGCTGCGAAAAGTGAAAGCGCACTGAAGATCAAGAAACTGATCTTGCCGACGAAGATGCCGAAAAGCCGCGTAGCGGCGATAGGCGGTTGCCAGGGGCGCAAGCCCCTGGAGGAGTTAAGCAGAATCCGTTGTCAGCCCCGCAAGGGGCGACAGGATGTCTGTGCGGCTCGACGACAGGTGCTAATGTTTCGTAAAGCCATCCTGAGTTGCGGAACGATTCCGAACGAGAAGAGGCGACGCCTTTCACTCAGCCGCACGCCTCCTGCCGCCCCGCTGGGGCTGTTTCTCCTTGATTCGCACGGGTTCCAGGGGCTCACGCCCCTGGCTACCTCCTGTCGCCGCTACGCGGCTGAAGACAATTGCGCGATCTCAACAACATGCGACGAAAGAATGTTGA
>DASZUP010000110.1:0-6591 GCA_035547635.1 Pirellulales bacterium | reverse complement strand
TGCGGTCGGTTTTGTTCGTCGTCGCCCGCGGCAATAGCGGCCAGCTGCACGTAGACGGCATCGGGCAGCGGACAGGCAAGCAGCAACTCGGCCGTGCGGCGGCTGACGGCGGCCGGTTCCTCCGCTCCGCTCAGTGCGGCCAGGCGATCGAGCGCGGGCCGGGTCTTGTAACGGCCGCCGCGATCGGAAAGCAGGCTCCAGACCAGGTTCGCACGCCCGACGAGCGTGGCGGAGTTGATCCAGGCGGCGCCGCCATCCCAGCCTTTGACGTTCGGCGGATAGAACACGGCCTGGCCCAGCTCGCGCAGATCGTCGGCCAGTGCGTACGCGTTGACCGGCGATTCGATCGCGCGCAACAAGCCGATGGCGAACTCCACGGGCGACTTGATCCGCTGACGAACGGCGAGAGGCGAGTAGAACAGCTTCGAGCTCAAGATCGTCTTCAGCAGCCAGCGGATGTCGTAATCGTGCTGGCGGAACCCGGCGGCAAGCGGTTCGAGCAGCGCATCAGTCGGCTCTTCGGTTTCGCTGACCAGGTAGCGGAACAGCTTGCGCACCAGAAATTGCGCGGTCGCCGGTTCTTCGAGCAAGATCTTGAGAATATCGTCGCCCGTCCAGGCGCCCGCATGGCCGAGCACGTGCTTCTCCCCCTCGTCGTGCTGATAGCGATTGAAGCGAAACGTTTCTTGTCGCAATTCCCAGCCGGTGAAGGCCCGGGCGGCTTCCTTGATGTCGTGCTCGGAGTAATGCCCGCGTCCCAGGCTGAACAGCTCCATGACTTCGCGGGCGAAGTTCTCGTTCGGATGCGTTTTGTGGTTGGTCGTCGAATCGAGCCAGACGAGCATGGCCGGATCTTTCGAAGTCTCGTCCAACAACGGCGCAAAATGGCCCAGGGCATGTTTGCGCAGCAGAGCGTGTTGTGCGAACATCATCCGTGCATCCGTCACCTTGGCCGCCGAAGTGGCGAAGTGACCGTGCCAGAAGAGCGTCATCTTCTCCTGGAGGGGGTGCGGCGAGTGCAACATGGCGTGCAGCCACCAGGCCGCCAAGTTGGCGACATTGTCCGAGGCCAACAGGGCCGCAACCGAACGGTTGGCGCCGTCATAGAACTCCTGGCTGCCTGTTTCGCCGGCCAGCAATCGCTCAACCGTCAGCGGGCAGCCGTCGGCGGTTGCCTGCTCAAGCTGAGACCACGACGCGCCAAACCCCGCTCGCCTGAACAGGTGGGCCGCCAGCTCCCGCGTCCATGGGGTTTCGACTGCGTCGTACGGATTCCAGGCCCACGCCGGGTCGATTTCCGCCAGAGACTTGGGGGCAAGTGCGTTGTTTGAGGGTGCGCCCGCTGGCGCCTTCCGATCGACAGCCATGCTTTCTC
The DNA here is from genome assembly GCA_035547635.1 of Pirellulales bacterium. GTDB lineage: Bacteria > Planctomycetota > Planctomycetia > Pirellulales > JAICIG01 > JAICIG01. Next base: position 5,216 of record DASZUP010000110.1, on the reverse strand, counting down.
CAGCCTCGCGAGCAAGCCACTTGCGGGCGGGCTCCCCCGACCGCCCGAGCGAAAAATCGAAACGGCGACGCCGACCAGGAAGGATCGCACCGCCAACGATCAGACGCCCTACTATACCAGCCAGGCGGACAATGGGTTTCAAGCATTTTGTCATGGCTACTGAACAGACTATATTTGTTGGCGCGGTCGAAAGCATGAAACCCGGGGGGCCTGCGCAGGGTATTGATCTTCGAATCCGTCCCCCCAACAACTGCGGCTGCCGCCGCGCATGCCGTTTGGCATTTCCTGGCACTCATCCTGCGAGCCGATCCAGTCATGAACAACTTGTCCTGCGTTCGCCGCGTCGTTTCCAGCTTTGCGCCGCTGGCTGCCGTCTTCGCCATCGCCGCGCCGCTCGGCGCCTTCCCTGCTATAACGCAAGCCGCCGATCCGCTTCGTCTCTTGCCGGGCTCTACCGCCGCCTATGTCGAAATCACGCGGCCCGAGGCGCTCATCGATCCCCTGCTGGCGCCGCAGACCGTCGAGTTGCTCGCAGGCATCGACGCCTATCAGATGTATCTTCAGTCCAAGCAATATGGCGAACTTCAGGGCGTGGTCGGCTTGCTGGAAACAAAGCTCGGCGTCGACTGGCAGGCGGGATTGCGAGACCTTGTCGGCGGCGGCGTTCACCTGGCGTTCGATCCGGCGGACAAGGCGGCGGTGTTCATCGTCCGCAGCCGTAAGCCTGAGCTGCTGAAGCAGCTCCACGAGAGCCTCATTGAATTGATTGAGAGCGACGCCGAAACCAAATCGAAACCGTCGCCCGTCAAGTCGAAAGAATACAAGGGCGTCACCGGCTGGCAATTCGGCCCAGGGGAAGTGCACGTCCTGCTCGACGATCTGCTGGTCGTCAGCAACAAGCAGGAGGCGTTGAAGGCCGTGATCGACCGCTATGGCGATGCGTCGGCGCAGGGCCTCGCCGCTGCGACTGCTTTCAAACAGGCTCACGGCAAAAAGCCGGCCGAGGCGCTCGGCTGGGCCTGGGTCTCGCTCGAAGTCGCGCGCCAGGCGCCCAATGTGCAGAAAGCTTTGGACGGACCGAGCGACAATCCGCTGATTGAACTGCTGATCGGCGGCGTGCTCGACGCCATGAAGCGAGCGCCGTTCGCCACCGCCGGGCTGTCCCTGGAAGGAGGCAAACTCCGACTGCGGGCGGAACTGCCGCGAGACCCAGCGAAGACCGCCGCCATGCGCGCCTGGTATTTTTCAGGCGAAGGCGAACAGCAGGCGCCGCTCGCCGTGCGTCCGCCGCAAACGATCGCCGCTTTCGGCCTGTTTCGCGACCTGGCAGGGTTGTGGCTGGCCCGCGACGAACTGTTCAATGAGAAGGTTACTGCCGGTTTCGCCCAGGCCGACACGCAGCTTGGCTTGTTTTTCTCAGGACGGGACTTCGGGCCGGAAGTGCTGGGCGAGCTTGCTCCGCAGTTGCAGTTCGTCGTGGCGCGTCAGGAATTCTCGTCCGAGCAGCCGATTCCAGCCTTGAAATTGCCGGCGATGGCCCTGGTGCTGAGAATGAAACATCCCGAAGAGTTCTCGACGCAATTGCTGATTGCCTACCAGAAGGTCGTCGGGTTGGCGAACGTCGTGGGCGGCCAGAAAGGACAGCCGCAGTTACTGCTGGCGACGGAAGAATACCACGGCGCCACAATCTCCAAAGCCACCTACCTGCGGGAAGGCAAGGAGGAACCTGGCCAGGCGAAAGTAAACTACAACTTCAGTCCCTCCTGCGTTCGCGTCGGAGACGCGTTCGTGTATGGTTCGACCGTCGGCATCACGCGGCAAATGGTCGACCTGCTGGCGCAGACGAACGCCGCCACTTCCGCCAACGCCTCGCTGAGCGTCATCGGAGCGCCGCTGGCCGCCGTCCTGTCCGACAACCGTGAATTGATGATCGCCCAGAACATGCTCAGCGAAGGGCATACGCGAGAGGAAGCGGAAATGACGATCGACACGTTGCTCAAGCTCGCGCGGCTGGCGGAAAAGGCGGAGCTCAAGCTGGCGGCCGAGTCCGAAACACTGGCGCTGGAAGCCAGCGTGGACATCGGTCAGCCGTAGGCGTCGGACCACGGTCGTTAGCAACAAAGAAAGGCTGCCAAGAGACAGCCGCAGGGGCAGGCGGCTGTCTCGCCTGCGGTCGCCTTGCTCGTCCTTCAACCCTCGTCCTTGAGCAGTCCGGCGACGGTCTCGCCGACCTCCTTGTAGGTGAAAGGCTTGTCGTCGGCCGCGCCGGTTTTGAACGTCTGCGCCAACTCGCCCTGCTGGCTGTAGACGAAAATGGCAGGAACGGTGGCGATGCCAAGCTTCTCGCTCATTTCGTCGGAGGCCACGGTCGAGATCACGTTGTCAAAATCCGCGTCCTGCCGCTCAAGAAACTGGCGCACTTCGGGTTCGTGCTCTTCGGGAGTTTCCTTCTTGAGTCCCTCATAGTCGAGGCAGAGAGAAATGCAGGCGATCTTGTCGGCGCCGTACTTCTCGTGTAGTTCCACCAGGCCCGGAAACTCCTTTTTGCAAGGCTCGCACCAGGTGCTCCAGCAATCCATCACCACCACCTTCCCCTGGTGACTTTTGATCAGTCGCTGCACCTCATCGTAATTCATGAACTGGATCTTAAGCGGCGACAGCGCCGCCGCCATGGGATCCGCTCCCGACGGGCCTGCGGCGACCGCGGCCACGGGCGGCGCCTCATTGTCCGGCGCCGGCGTCGCGGACTCGGAGCAGCCGATCACAAACAGCAAACAGGCCGGGGCGGACCACAGCCGCATAACAGAGCGCATCATGACGAGATCTCCAGGGGTGGGCGAATAGGGGCGGGGGGGAATCGTCTTCGACCGGCAAAATCCAGTTCGGCTGAACGTTTTGTCGGGCAAGCAGGCAGCAGCCGCCGTGATGCTTGCGTTCGCTATAGAGACTTCAAATACTCGATCAAGTCGTTCAAGTCATTCTCGTTCAACTCGCCGCGCCCCGTCACCTTGTCGGGGTTATGCGGCCCGCTGAGCACCTGCTCGAGACTCTTGCCGCGGCCGTCGTGCAGCAGGCGGACGCGATAGTATACGCCGACGAGCGAGGGCGTGTTGTAGCCTTCGTACTCGTCTCGCGGGCTGCCGAGGCCGACGTCGTGGATTTTTCCGTCGGTGAAATAAGGACCGCTATGGCAGTTGATGCAGCCGGCCTGCTCGCTTTCGAATACCGACTTGCCGCGCGTAGCTGCGGCGGTCAGTTCGCCATTCGCACTGCGATACGGGCTCGGCGCCGGCTCGAGTTGCGAGAGATACGCGGCCAGCGCGTGCACGTCATCGTCGCTCGGCGCCGGGCCGAGCATCGTCTCGGTCAGGCTCTTGCGCATGGCGGCTTCCAGATCGGTCTGCCAGCCGTGCCACGTCCACGGCGGCGTCTTGGACACGTTGCGCAACGACAGCACCGTCTTGAACGTTTGCCACGAGCCATCATTCTGCGTGTCCATCGCCACGGCGTTGGTTGCGCCTTCATAATGACAACTGTGACAACTGTACCACTGGTCCAGGCTGCGCCGGCCGTCATAAAAGATCGCCTCGCCCCGCCGCACCAGCGAAACGTGCTCGGGCCCGCCCAAACCGATCGCCTGCACGACCTTTCGCTCGTCGAGATCGACGACCTGTACCTCGTTGAGCAGGTAGTTAGCCACGAACACGCGGCGGTTATCGCGGCTGATCCGCAGCCCCATCGGGCGGCCGCCCAGCGGGACGCGATAGAAGCGGTTTTCATCGAAGGCCAATTGCGGATCGATGTGGTCGCCCGGACCGCCATAGTCTTGCAGCACGAGTCCCTTGGTCCGATAGACCAGCAACTCGTGCGTGCCGGAGGCCGAAGCAACCAGCCAGGCTTCGTCGTGCGTCAAGCCAATGCCGTGCGGGTCGCTGACCGCCTCGCCGCGCGGATCGAGCGTCATGGCCTGGCGGCGAGCTTGTTCGTCGAGCCGAACGCGGGCAATGCGGCTGCCCAACACCCAGCCCAAGCGGATATTGCGGGCGTTGATCGGGTTGTGCCGGTAGACCATCCAGGGAAAATAGACGTACTTGCCGTCAGCGCTGGTCTGCAAGTGGCCGATGTTGATGCCTTGGATATGTTCTTCAAACGCCAGCGTGCGCGTCGCCGTATCGACGACGGAAATGCTCTGATCGCCGCTCGTGCCGACGGCCAGCCGGCTGCCGTCAGGGGTAAGCGCCAAGTAGCGAGGCCAGCGGCCGACTTCAATTCGCTCCGCGACCACGAGTCGATCCAGGTCGATGACCGCCACTTTCGCAGCCGCCTGCAAGGCGGCATAGGCCAGCCGGCCGTCGGGCGAGATGGCAATGCCCACCGGCTCGAAGCCGACGTCCACGGAGCCGGTTCGTCTCAGCTTGCCGTTTTCAAACGCGAACACGTCGACGGCGCCGGCATCAGTCGCCGTCACGAGCAAACGGCTGCCATCAGCCGAGAGCGCCAGGCTGCTCGGCCGGCGGCCGCACGGAACTTCGTCCACGACCCGGCCCTGATCGACATCGATCAACGAGACCGTATCGGACGTCTGATTGACGACGAACAACCACCGTTCGTCCTGTGACAAGACGAGATCGACCGGCGAACGATCCTCTGCGGCAGCCTGAATGCCGGCCGGCTCGGCGGCGAGCGCTTTGCAGGACCAGCCGGCGCCGGCTGCAATGATCAGCGCGGCGATGCAAGACAACCCTTCGTGCGTGAATCTCATGAGCGACAGCCTCTCGTTCGCATCCGCTCTTCTCGTCAGAAACGCCCCTGCTTTGCGCTTCCTATCCTAGCCCGCCCGGCCAAAGCCGGGAAGCGCAACCCCTGGACGGCTTACGAGGCCAGCAATTCGCGGTACAAGGCGCCGTGTCGCTCGATCATCTTCTCGACGGTGAACTCAGAGAGCACGCGCTGGCGCCCGGCTTCGCCCAACTGCCCAGCCAGCGCGTCGTCGTCGAGGATCCGATTCGTCTCTTTCGCAAAGGCCGCGCGGCCGCCAACGGGAACCAGATAGCCCGTCTCGCCGGGAACCACCAGGTCTCGATTTCCGGAGATATCGGTCGCCACGACGGGTACGCCCGCAGCCATAGCCTCCATAATCACATTGGGCAGTCCCTCGTACTCGCTGCCCAGCCACAGCACGTCAAAGTGCGGCAACAGGCGCGGAACGTCGCCGC
>DASZUP010000109.1:0-7231 GCA_035547635.1 Pirellulales bacterium | reverse complement strand
TGTCTCGCAAGCTGGATCACCTGGGCATCAAAAACGTTCGCACGCTCACGGCCGACGCGGCGACCCTTGATCTGCCCGACGAATCAATCGACCTGATTGCGTCGAATCTCGGCATCAACAACTTCGACAATCCCGAGGCGGCCTTGCAGACGTGCTTTCGCGTGGCGAAACCAGGCGCCAGGTTGCTGTTGACCACCAACCTGGTCGGCCACATGGCCGAGTTCTACGACGCGTTCCGCAGCGTGCTGATGGAACTCGGATTTTCCGATCGCCTCGGCTTGCTCGACGCACACATCAACCATCGCGCCACGGTCGATTCCTTGAAGACGTTGTTGGAGCGGGCCGGCTTCGAATTCGTCGAAGCGAAAACATGGTCCTTCCAGGAGCGATTCGCGGATGGGTCGGCGCTGCTCCGCCATCACTTTATTCGCTTGGGCTTTATCCCAGGCTGGAGGTCTGTGGCGCCGCCTGAAGCCGTCCAGGAAACGTTCGCGACGCTGGAACGCCGCTTGAATACCATCGCGGCAGATTGCGGAGAGCTCTCGTTGACCGTTCCTGCAGCGTGCATCCAGGCATGCAAGCCGCCGGCAAAGTGAACTTCAGTCCCTGCACCGGCAGCATCCATCACGGCGATTGTCTCGCGATTCACATCGCTTTCATCCTTCGCAACAAGAACCGCCGTTCCGGCTCGCTGCATGGAAGCGCAAACGCCTGACGGTAACAGGCGGCGGCTTCGGCGGTCCGATCGAGGCGGCGCAAAAAATCAGCACGCACTGCCGGCAAGAGATAGTAGTTCTTCATCGCCGGATCGTCGCTCAACCTGTCGAGCGATACAAGCGCAATCTGCGGCCCGGCCGTCATCGATTGGGCAATCGTCCGATTGAGCGCGACCACCGGAGAAGGCGCCAGTGCCAGAAGCTGATCGTACAAGTCCAAGAGCCGCCGCCAATCGGTCTTGGCATAGCTGGCGCTGGTCACATGTACGGCGGCGATCTCGGCTTGCAGATGGTACTCGCTCAGCTCGTCTCCCTGGGCCGCCCGTTCCAAGTGGCACACCCCGTGCGACAATAGCGTCCCGTCCCAACGGCTGCGGTCCTGGTCGGCCAGTAGCAGGAGATCGCCGGCGCCGTCCTGGCGGGTCTCGAACCGCGCGGCTTGAAAGTAAAACAGTGCCAGCAGCGCATGCACCGCGGGCAAACGCGTATCTCCTCGCAACGTCAGCAACTGCGCCAGCCGGATCGCCTCGACGCAAAGCTCCTCGCGCACCAGGTCCTCGCCCGCGTGCGCGGCGTAACCTTCATTGAACAGCAGGTACAGCGCCTGAAGCACCGTATCGAGCCGTCGCGGAATCTCCGCAGCCGGCGGTACGGCCAAACGGATGCCGGCGTCGCAAATGCGGCGTTTGGCCCTCGTCAGGCGTTGGGCAATCGTCGCTTCTTGAACAAGAAACGCCCGAGCGATCTCGGCTACGCTGAAGCCGCTGACGGCCTTGAGCGTCAACGCGACGCGGGCGCCTGCCGGCAACTCCGGCTCGCAGCACACAAAGATCATGGCCAACTGTTCATCGGCCAGCGCGCCCGCCTCGGGCGGAGCGCCAAGATCCGCCTGCGTTTGACGCGATTCTAGTCGCCGCTGCAGTTCGGGTTCCTTGCGGCGCAGCACTGCCCGACGGCGAAGCGCATCGAGCGCTTTGTTGCGGGCGGCGCGGATCAACCAGGCTCGAGGATTGTCAGGAACCCCTTGAAACGGCCATTGTCGCAACGCCAACAGCAGCGACTCCTGCACGACTTCCTCTGCCAGCTCCAGGTGCTCCAGCCCAAAAACATGGGTGAGCGTGGCGAGCATCTGGCCCGCGTGGCTGCGGAACAGATGCTCGACCAGTTCGTGCACTGGCGGCTCGCCGCCCATCGTCATTCGCCTCCGCAACCCGTCGGATCGGTCTGGCGAATGATGATCTGAAAGTCGTCCAGAAACGGAGCATCTCGAGTCAGCTCGATCGCTTCTTCATAATCGGCTGCCCGGAACAGAAAGTAGCCGCCGACGACCTCCTTGGCTTCGCTGTAAGGCCCGTCGACGATGGTCAACTTGCCCTGCCGGCGGCTGAGCACTTTGCCCCCTTCCTCGCCGAGCTTCTCGCTCGAGATATGCCGGCCGCTCGCTCGCATGGCGTTGGCCCATTCCTGATATTTCTCGACTTTGCGCTGCATTTCTTCAGGGGAAAGCTCCCGCCCAACATCCGGCGGTCCCTGCAAGATCAACATGAATTTTGCCACGATCAAATCCTTATGCTTGAGCTATCGGGTTCACGTGTGGCGGCGATAGCCGCTTATTGCTGCTTTCGCATCAGGTCGAACTGCACCTTGTGGCAGGTCTTGCCCTCTTTATTCGAGATCCACTCCGACTGGTAGCGGTCGGGTCCGGATAAAGTTAGCGTCGCTTCGTGCATGTGATGTTCGTCGGGGCTTTTCAAATTTGTAGCGCCGATGAACTTGAAAGCAATCTGCCTGGCGTCCTTGCCTGGCTCGGCTCGCAGTTGCGGCTGGTTGCCCAGCGCACAGTAGTGGGTGAGCAGGAGGCGGTCTCCATCCAGAAAGTACATCGTAACCATTTCATGATCGCCGCCCGGAAAGAGCGTCTCCTCGATGGCGCTGCCCGCCGACGTCACGCGGATCGAGCTGACCACCTTCTCGGTCGGTTTTCCGTCCTCGCCGACTTCGACCCAATCACCGGCTAGTTTCTTAAGCGACTCAAATTGCTGCAAGGCCGTAGGTTTCGCTTTTTCCTCGGCCTCAACTGCGGCGCCGGCGGTCAGCAGAGCAAGCGCCCACAAGATGGATGCGGTTCGAAACTTCATCATTGGTCTCCTTCAAAAACCATGTCGTGCAGCCCGCACATTCGGGCCGTTTGATATCAAGACGAAGGAGCTTGACGGAAATCGACAACAAATTTCAGAATCGCCGAAGAAAAGATGACGAGAGCGTATTCATGCCGGGATTGCGAGGCTGGGACCGCTTCCTCCCTCCCCCCGAAACCACGAATGCCGCTTGCGCGGCGCCTCGCAAACCTTTATGCTGGCGTTGGTTAGCGCCCGGAAAAAGCCTCGGCTGCCGCGAACCGCCGGCGAACGTTCAGCTCTTCGAGTTGCCGCTGCGACTGGTCCCGAAAGAAGGCGAAATCGATGCCGCCCAGGCGCGAATCGCGGGCGGCAACGGCATCGAGATTATCCCAAAAGGCTACTCGTTCCTGGGCGGCGGCCGCCAGCGTCTCGAGTTCGACCAGCCGACTAAGCTCCGAGTAGCTCAGCAGGGAACCGTTGAGCTTGAGGCGCCCGGCCTTTTCCGCCAGCCAGGCGACGCCTTGCTTGACTCGGCTCTCGAGGGAATCCGCGCCGCCAATGTGACAATGGATGTCGTTGGCCACGGACTTCTGCGCTGCGACTTCGGCGGCCAGCTTCTGCAGAAAGTCGCCCAGCGGCGTACACCGATTGCTGCCGAGGCAGCGGTTAACGAGTTCGACCTCGCCCACCATCAAGGCCAGATGATCGTCCAGATAAATCTGCAGCCGTTTTTCATTCATCGCTCAACCGGAGGCGGCTTCGCGCTCGAATGGTTCGTGACTGCCGCCGGTTCGGCGGCTATCGTCCGACTTGCTCGGCGCTCGGTCGTTTTTGTTCCAGCAGCCACTTGTAAAGCTCCGGGTTATTATAGGTCTCGGTCCACGAATCGTGTTCGGCTTCCGGGTAAACCGTGAGCTTCGGATGGCCGCCGTTTTTGGCGATCGCGTCGATCATGATCTGCGACCGTTCCGGCGGCACTCCGGCGTCTTTGGCGCCGTGGAAGGCCCAAACTGGCAACTTCGCGATGCGCTTGGCCCAATACTTCTCGCCGCCCCCGCAAATCGGGGCGATCGCCGCGAAGCGGTCCGGCGCCTGAAACGCCAACCGCCATGTGCCAAAGCCGCCCATGCTGAGGCCCGTCGCGTAAACGCGGTCGGCATCGACCTTGTATTTTCCACCGAGATCATTCAGCAAAGCCAGCAGCTCAATCGGTTCCCACCAACGCTCTTTGGGGCACTGTGGCGAGACGATGATGAACGGAAAATCGCGGCCCTCGGCCACGAGTCTTGGCGGCCCGTGCTTCTTGACGAGTTCGAGATCGTCGCCGCGCTCCCCCGAGCCGTGCAAAAACAGCAACAGCGGCCACGACTCCTGCTGATCGTAACCCCTAGGAAGATAGAGCAGGTAGCTTAACTCGACTTTAACCTGCGTCTCCAATCTTGCCGCCTGTTGGTTGCCGGCTTGCTCTTCTGAGAACGCCTCGCGACAGCAGCAGACCATTGCGGATAGGATCAACAGAACAGGCAAACAGCTCTTCATTGGTGCGCCTCATAGGGATTGCGAATTGGTTCTTCCGCAATTCTAGCTCGCCTGGATAAAGGTTAACAGATTGCGCAATTGTGGGCAGCGCTGGCGATTTGGACGAGAACCAAGGAGAAAGACGCAAGCCCCGTAGAGCGGTTCCTTCCGTGAGCTGTCCCTGGATTGGGGCGAAGCGCAGAGGCGCGAAGACCAGATCTCCAACGCGCTCCCGTCGGAATTGTCACCCATTCCGCTACGCAAAGTCCTGTCGCAAACTTGCAACCGGACTTTCAGTTGTCACCCTTCGCCGTCTTGCGGCCCAGAAAGCGGTAGTAGGGAACCCGCAAGCCCGGCAAGTAGGGTATCGACGCATGCTGCTGGTCAAGCGCGATGGTTTCGAAGCGCCGCTGCAGATAGGGCAGATGGTCCGGGCTAAGATAGACGTTGTCGCGTGCAAACCAGGCGGGCCAGAAATGCCGCGACCACCAACCGTGCTGGACGAGGCCCCGCTCGGCATGCTTGCGCGAAACGAAGAAGTCGATCACGCCGATTACGCCGCCTGGCCGCAGCAGGTCCCACGCGCGATCGACGACGGCAAACCAATCGGGCATCATCGTCAGCGAGTACGAACAACTCACCACGTCGAGCTGGCCCGCCGGCGGCTCAAAGCGGCTGGCGTCTGCGCAGATCAATTCGACGTTCTTCCAACCACGCGAAATCACTCGCTTCCGGGCCACCCCTAGCAACGGCTCGCACAAATCGACGACGAAGACGCGTTGGAGTTTAGCCAGGCGGTCGCCGAGGTATTCCAGGTTGGCGGCCGTCCCGCAGCCGAGATCAGCCCAACGGGCGCCTGGCGCGAACGGAATCGAGCGAAACAGCTCCTGCCGGCCGTGCAGCAGTCGCTCGCGAAAACGATCGTAGGCGGCGGCTTGAGGCCCGTAGAAGCTCTCCAGCCGCTCGGCGTGCGAAGCGCCGCGAATGGGGGCCAAGGTCAGGAGATACAGCGTTCTCAAGTCTGCGGCTAGCGACATAGCGCCTCGGGCGTTTTCACGAAAGTCTAGTTGTGGTTCACGTCGGCGATATAAAAGCTGCCGTAGGTGTGTACGCGATCGGCCGCGTGCAGGCGCTCGGCCCAGTCCCCGTGATAGCGGAGCAGCTCGCCCAAACGCTGCCGCCGGCCATGCCATTGGACATTCAGGCGGTCGACATGGTCGCAACGCAAGCCGCCGCTGCGCCACAGCACTCTCGCGCCGGGCGCCGCACTGCGCAACAGCGCTTCCCATTGTCGGGCCAACAGCGGTTGATCATGCTGTCCGAGCCAATCCATGTGATCGAGCAACACGAAACGCGTGAGCGGTTCTGATTGTTGTTCGAGAAACTGACAGACCGACGTGGTATGAATGCTGAGCCGATCGAGCAAGCCGGCGCGCAGCCGCTCGAAGTTCTCTGCTTTCAAATACTCCGGACAGCAGGCAGGACTGTAGCTGCCGGTCAAGTAAACCCGCCAGAAGTAATTATCCGCCAGCGAGAGCCGGGTGAAGACCGACTCGACGGAATCTTCGATGAAGCGGGCGATGCCGCCCTTGTGATCGCGCTCGAGCTGTTGCCGCTGAAGCCGCGGAACGCCCAATAGCGCCAGCGTGGCATCGCGACGGAGCAGCCAGCGAACAAAGCCTCGCCACAATCGCGGCCTCAACTCCTCATAAATTGCCCGTTGCTCGTCAAGCTCGCTCGCTGCCAGAATCGCATCGACACAGGGCCGCAGCCTTGCCACACGATCGATGTACACGTTCATCAGCCACGCGAAATAGCCGGTGGCGCCGCGGAAGTAAAAGCTGCGCCGCCGCCCCTCGCCGCTGAAGAAATCGATGTGCCGGTCCCAGTACCGGCGGCTGACCGGACTGAGTTCGCTCCTCAGCAGCTCTCGGTAGGCGAAAGGAGCCGATTCCCAGCGTCCGAGGCCGAACATGCGAAAGAAGTCGTCGAATTCCAAGCGGCGAATGCCCGCCGCCTTGAGTTCCAGAAGTGCGTTCTGGCGGGGATTCATATCGACGCAGTGTACGCTCCCGGCGCCGGCCAACAAGTAGTCCAGTGCGTTGCAGCCGGCCGAAGTGATCATCATCAGCCGGTCGCTCGAGCTCAACTGCAGCGCCTCGCGATCCAGCCGGGGATCTTCCCAGCATGCGTTGTATATGAGATTGTTGCCGTGCACGTAACCAAAAAAACGGCGACTGAACGATTCGGCGATTGCCATGGCGATTAAGTTCCCTGTTCGCTGCCGACCAGCAGCGGCTCGCTTGCGGCAGCAGGTCTCGAGAAATCCGTACGACAGCCTGCCAGGCTGACTCGGGTCGGAGCCCGCCACGCGAACTGCCTGGCGATTCCGTTGCGAATCCCCACGTAACCGGCGGGCTGCTCGGTCCAGCATCCACAGTTCAAAAAATGTTGATCCCCGATGAATTCATCACCGGCCACGTGCGAATGGCCGATGATCACCCCGTTCATGTTCCGGCGACGAGCGGCGGCCGCAGCCTCGCGGCGTAAACCGTCGACTGCGCGGCAGAACAGTTTGGTCTTGCGCTTCAACCATCGCGACAGGCCGTGCGAAGGATCGATGCGTTGAGAGGCGTGGTAGACGCAATCGGCGGCGTGAATAATCACGTTCGGCAGCGACATCGCACGGTCCCAGAGATGGCCGTGGCAGACCAGGTACTTTCGCCGACCGACGCTTAACACCAGTTCATCCTGGCATTCCAGATCCAGCACGCCGCGACGCCACGCTTCGTCAGGATCATGATTCCCGCGCAGCCAGACAAGTTCGCTGCCGCGGGCGAATTGCCGCAAGACCTCGAGCACGCGAACGTGCGGTTC
>DASZUP010000108.1:0-1761 GCA_035547635.1 Pirellulales bacterium | reverse complement strand
TGGCGGGATGCAATCGCGGTCCTCAGCGCCCGATGAGCGGCGAAGTGCCCGTCACCGGCGTAGTCACGCTTGATGGCAAGCCCCTTGCCAAGGCCGAGGTGACGTTCACTTGCAGTTCTCCCTCGGGCATCTTCTCCGGCGCGACCGACGAGAACGGCAAATATCAGCTATTCTCGAACTACGGCGCTTCCACGCAGATTCAAGGGCACTGCTCGGTCAAGATCAGCAAATTGGAATTGCCGCCGGGCGTCGAGCCGCCTCCCCCCACGGCTCCGGGCGCCGAACCGCCGCCGCCGATGTCGCCGATGTTGATGGGCGCCAAAGAAGTTTTGCCGGCCAAGTATTCTGATGGCGTCAAGACGACGTTGACGGCCGACGTGCCCGCCGGCGGGGGAACCATTAACTTCGACCTCACCAGTCAGTGAGCCGGGCGGCGTTGCACGCTGGCCACGAAGTAAATCATTCCGGGAAGGCCTGTGCGGCCGCTGGCCGCGCAGGCTTTTTTTATGCTTGCAGCGCCGCCGGAAAGTCATTCTTGCCGCACAGGCGAACGTCGATCGAGCGACTCGCCTTCGACCTCGCCTATAGCAGCGGCGGGCGGGGCGGAAGTTACAGTTCGGCTGAAACGCTTCCTTCGAAGTCGGCGGCAGGCGGTCTTCGACGCGCCTGCCAAGAAATCCAAAACAGATACGGCAAGAACTCCACATCGGCATAATAAATATATTTAAAAATTCCATAGTAAATTGATTGCATTTCCGCGCGTGGCCATTAAAATGCGAGCCGACGGAAGAGAGAGATCGGCCCCGCGTTCGGCGAGTCCGGCGCGAGTAAGAATGATCGGATGTCCTGTCTCAGCCAGCGTTCGCTGGAGGAGTTGCCGATGTTCTTGGCTTTGCCTTCGATTGAGTCAGGCGGATTTTCCCCTGCGTTTAGGGCGTCGCGTTCCCTTCGACGTCTCGGCCGTGCCTGCGGCCCATTTTTCTGCCCGGCGTTCCGGCTTCGGGCGTGCGTTCATCTGACGCATCTTTTTTAGGAGGTCGACTCATGTCTTCTTTCATTCGGTCGCGCGGCGCGCGCGGCTTCACGCTGGTCGAACTACTCGTCGTCATCGCCATTATCGGGATTTTGATCGCCTTATTGTTGCCCGCCGTTCAGGCCGCGCGCGAAGCGGCCCGCCGCTCGCAGTGCGCGAACCAACTCAAGCAAATCGGCTTGGGGGCGCACAACTACCAGGAGATGCTCGGCACTTTTCCGTCCTCGGGAATCAACCAGGGCTGGTACGGAAACGCGAATACGAACATCATCTACAATGATCCGGCTCAGATGAGCATGAACAAACATGGCTTCGCTTTGATGTTGCCGTATTTGGAACAGCAGGCGATCTATGACAAGCTCAATCAGAGCGGGTCCTACAGCGCCTGCCTGAACGGTAACGGCCCCGCCGCCCGGCCGTTGGCCATGGGCGACCCAGCGACCAACGGCAACGGGCCACTTATGGCTATGCAAGTGCCGCTGTTTCTCTGCCCCAGCGATGATAGCCTGACGTTCGTCCACACAACCGGCGCGTACGGCATCTCCGCGACGACGGCGTACGATTGCCCGCGTGTGAACTACGACTTCTCGACCACGCCGCTCTACGATTACGCCTGGGGGATGCGATATTGGTCCGCTTACATGGTCCAAAACTATAAGCAGTACCGCGCGATGTCCGGGGTCAACAGCAACTGCAAGCCGGGAGACATTCAGGACGGCCTGAGCAAT
>DASZUP010000107.1:0-3140 GCA_035547635.1 Pirellulales bacterium | reverse complement strand
CACCAGCAGCGTGAATGCGAGTATTGCCCAGCCAACGGCGTCGAACGCGGCTTTCGGCCTGGCAGCGGCGGGCTCGGAAGAACGACTCGGCATGATGCTGGCGCTGCAGGCCTTTCAGACGCGGCGAGGGCGGCGGCTTTGGGCGACCGGGGCATTCGGCGCCTATCGGCGGCGGAGGTCGGCGGTACAATAAGCCAGGAAACGTGCGGCAAACGCGCCGACCAGACCGATTATGGTTGCCTCGGCTCGGCAACACAACCGATCGGTCCCTACCTGTTTCGCTCTCCGGCCTATGGCTCAGTCAATCTCGCAACTGCTTGTGGCCTGGCGCCGGCCGTTGCTTGTATTGGCGATCGCCGCCGTGGCCGCCGCGTGGGCCCCGGCGCAAAGATTGGGATTCGATCGCTCGATCGAAAACATGTTCGCCCCCGACGATCCGTTGCTGCCGCCGTTTCGGCAGCTCAAACGCACCTTTGGCGGCGACGAGATCGCGCTGGCCGCCTACGTCGATCCCGAACTGCTTTCGCCTGCAGGACTCGATCGGCTGGAGCGACTGACCAAGGAACTGGCGGCCGTGCCGGGCGTGGCCAGCGCCTTCAGCCTGGCCAGCGTGAAGCCGCTGCTGACGTCTTCGTTCTTGCAATCGCTGCGCGATCGCGTGTTGCAACTCAGCGAGGGATACACGATTGGCGCCGACCATCAAACGGCCGGCATTGTTTGCCTGCTGCAACCCGAACGAAGCGCGCCGACGCCCCGTGCGCAGACGGTCGACCAGTTGCGGCGTCGCCTGGAAAAGCATGACGCCGGCGGCGTGCTGAGCGGCGAACCGGTGATGGTGGTGGATGGGTTTCGCTATCTGGAGGACGATGGCCGTCTGCTGGGCCTGGCCGCAACGGGGCTGTTGTCGCTGACCATTATCGCCTGTTTTCGCAGCTTGCGCTGGGTGCTTGTGCCGCTGGCCGTGGTTGGCGCGGCGCTCGTCGGGACCAAGGCGCTATTGGCCGTCAGCGGCCTGCATTTGAGCCTGGTCAGTTCCATGCTGTGGGCGATCGTTACCGTGATCGGCATTGCCACGGTGATCCACCTGTTAATCGGCTTTCGCGAGGCGCGCGCGGAGAGCCACGCGCCGGCGGACGCCCTGGCGGCAGCGGGCGGAAAGCTGGCGGCGCCCATCTTCTGGGCCTGCGCCACCGATGCCGCGGGCTTCGCCTCGTTGATGGCCTCCAGCGTCGGGCCGGTACACGATTTCGGCGTGATGATGGTGCTCGGCTCGATGCTGACGCTTGTCAGCATCGCCGTGCTTACTCCCGGATTGGCTCTGCTGGGGCGGATCGACGCGGATCCGCGCCGCGCTTGGGGCGAAGGAACGCTCGACGTCGGACTGGAACGCATCGTCGGCGCAATTAACGCCCGGCCGCGCAGTCTCGCTCTGATGATCGTTGCGCTTTGCGCGGCTTGCAGCGCCGGCATCGCGTGGCTCGACGTCGAGACGGACTTTACCAAGAACTTCCGTCAGTCGAGTCCAATCGTGCGTTCGTACGAATTCGTCGAGTCGCGGCTGGGCGGCGCCGGCGTCTGGGACGTGTTTCTGCCGGTTCCTGAACCGGCCGGCGCCGAGTTCATCGATCGCGTCGCCCGACTGGAGGAGCGTTTGCGCCGCGAGGTCGTCGTGCCGGGCGTCGACGGCAAACCGGCGCCCGGCCTGACCAAGACGCTCAGCGCGATTGACGCGCTGGAGTTGATTCCCTTGGGAAAAGCAAAGGCCGCCCAGGATCTCGAAGGCACGCTCAAGCTGATCGGCAGGCAATTGCCGATCGTGCAGTCGCTGCACGGCCGCGATCCCCAGGCGCCGGATCGCTACTATTTGCGGATCATGCTGCGGTCTCGCGAACGGCAGTCGTCGCAGCAAAAGCACGCGATCATCGAGCAGGTGCAGCGCGTCAGCCGGCAAGAGTTCCCTGAAGCGCAAGTGACCGGCTTTTTCGTGCTTTTGACGCGCATTATCGAAAGCGTCACCCGCGACCAGTGGCTCACCTTCGGCCTGGCCACTTTGGCCATTGGGCTGATGATGCTGGCGGCTTTCCGCAGCCTGCGTTTCGCCCTGGTTGCGCTGGCGCCGAATGCGCTGCCGATCTTTGTGGTGACCGGACTGATGGGCTGGTTCGGCTTCAAGATCAACATGGGCGCCGCCATGATCGCCGCCGTCTCCATGGGCCTGGCGATCGATTCGTCGGTCCACTACATCACGGCCTTTCGCCGGCGCCGCCAGGCGGGCAACAGCGTCAACGACGCGCTGCACGCAGTGCATCAGACCGTCGGCCGGGCGATGGTGTTCTCGACCTTGGCGCTGGTCGTGGGATTTTCAGCGCTGGCCTTGAGCCGTTTCGTGCCGACGATTTACTTTGGCGTGCTCGTCAGCCTGACGATGCTGGGCGGTCTGATCGGTAACCTGGTCTTGCTACCGTTGCTGCTTAAGCTGGTAGAACGCGACGCTCTGAAAACGCCATGAACCATTGTGCGTCGTTAACCAAACAGCACGCGCGATCCGCCGTCCCGCTAACGAACGAGCAGGCACGCTCCGCGTCGCCGTCGCCTTGCCTGCCAGCGCAGCCGGCGTCTTATCGGAACTGAGAATGGAAGTTAGAAACTCGAAGCAGCGCGGGCGACTGTCCGCCGCGGTCAGACCAGCTCGAGGTTCGCCCCTTGGGCCAGACTGCGAAAGAATTCCAACGTCAGTTCCGAGAGGAAGACGTAAAAGCTGCCGTCTCTAGAGAGTAGACCGACGGTTGCACGCACGCCTTTTGATGCAAAGAAACTGCACAGGTTTTCGGCGTCGGACTCCTCTTCCAACTGGCTCAACAGCACGCCAGTGCCGGTGTATTCGACGTGGGTTCGGATGGACTTGTCGCTTTGTTGGCTGGGATAAGACATTGGATTGGCGCCTCGCTCTTGTTCGTGAACCGCCCGAGACTTTTGACGGCAGCAAACCCCTTCAGTCACGAGCAGCTCAGCCTATGCACCGGTTGAGACGACCTGGGCGGAATCGCCACGCTCGACACACGAACCGACGATCCGAGGAGATCTCGCCCATCAGGCCCGAGGAACTCAAACCGGCATGATATCGGTTTAAAGTTTCTTTG
>DASZUP010000106.1:0-18884 GCA_035547635.1 Pirellulales bacterium | reverse complement strand
CCAACTTCGATGGGGAAAGTTCGCAGTGCGAGCGAGAAGTTGCCTGCGCGGAGGCGTGAGAAGGCGGCTTTCATCTCGCGTTCCGACTTCCGAGCTCGCAAAGATGGCCAAGTACGTCGGGCGCCTTCGGGAAAGTTGGCGCCGCGCGGGGGGAACGTGCTCCGCGAGAAGAAATGCAAAACGCAAAATGCAAAATGCAAAATGCAAAACCGGAGATCGCTTCGGGACGTTTTGCACTTTGCATTTCCCTAATCCGCCTGCTGGTCGTCGTTGGCGGCGAGCGCAATGACGAGGATCCGGCGACGGCGAGTGCCCAAAGATGGCCAACTTCGACGGGGAAAGTTCGCAGTGCGAGCGGGCGGTTTTCATTCCGCATTCCGCCTTCCGACCTCCAACTTCGCCAAGGCGCCCAAGCTCGTCGGTCAAAGTTCGGGCGGCGCCCTCAAGGTCTGGCCAGTCCGCCCAAACTGACAAGAGCGTAAAGAAGCTTTGCAAGGCAAGCTTGTTCCAACCGGCATAATCCGGCCGATACTCAGTTGAGGGGCGGAATAGGTCGGGCAACGCCATGCCGGAAAAATGGGATGCTTTGGCGCTGGAAAAGTTGCGGCGGACTGTTGGTTCTCGCCGTTTGCCTGTTGCGGCCCGCGCACCTGCAGGGAGCGGTCCCGCGTCCGGCTGCGCCGTCGGCGGCAAACGCATCGCAAGCCGCCGCGGAGCGCGCAACACGGGAGCGGGAACGCGTGGATTCTCGCGTGGTCGCCCCGTCACGCAATGCTGCGGGCCCGGTCTTCTCGCAGCAACTACCTGAAACGTTGCGGAATGCTGGCCAGCGTTTTCGGTATTCGGTCATGACGGCGCCTGTAACTGAGCCCGCCAGGCCGGCTCGGCCTGAGTCTGCGCCTCGGCGAGTTGAAACCGAGCTTCCGGCCGTTAAGGCTGCGCCGCCGCGCGCAACCGCCGCTCCGCCAGGTGCGGGTCCGGCGCCGGTCGCCTCAGCCTCCTCGCGACGAAACGTCGCGGCGCCACTGGCGGCTCGAACGGCCGCCTTGGGAAACTCGGGCGATATAATGCCGGTGGCGCGCCTGGTCAGGCAAGAAGCGATCCCGCCAGGCACGCCTCAACGCAGCGAGGCGCAGATGCCCGGAGTTTTGCAGCAGCGTCTACCGCCGGATCTGCAAATCGGCGAGGACGGATCGATCACGCTGAACCAGGCGACGGGGTTGGCGCTGGAGTTCAATCCCATCTTGCGCAGCGCTCGGGCCCGGATCGAATCGGCCCGCGGCATGGCGCTGCAGGCCGGGTTGTGGAACAATCCGCGTTGGGAGACGAACAATCCGCAGGTGCTCGCCGCAGGCCGGACCAACCAGTACAACGCCGGTTTTCAGTTGGAGATTCCCGTCAAAGGGAAAAAACGGCTCGATCGCGCGGCCGTGGAGCAGGAAGTCCGGCAGGCGATGTACGACTACCGCACCCAGCGGATGGACATGCTGACGCAGGTTCGCCGGCAGTTTTATCAACTGTTGGCCCAGCAGCGGCGAGTGGAGATTACGCGTGAGCTGGTCGAGATTGTGAGGCGGGCCAAGGAAGTCGCCGAGGCCTTGCGCCGTGCGGGCGTTCAGGCCGAAATTGACGTGTTGGCGTTTTCCATCGAACTGCAGCGATTGGAGGCGGCGCTGGTGCAGGCCGAGCGGATTCTGGCCGGCCGGCGCCGGATGCTGTCGGCGACGATGGGCCTGCCGAATCTGCCGGTCGTGCGCGCCTCGGGGCGTCTCGACGCGCAATTTCCCGACTTTGACGAGGCGGCCTTGCGCCAGTACGTCGCCACGCGCCACCCGCGGATTCTGACGGCATTCGCCGAGGTGGATCGACGCCGGATCCTGCTGCGCCGCGCCGAGGTGGAGCCGTATCCCAACCCTTACACCGGCCCGGCGGCCGCCTGGGGGCAAACGACGCAGCCGACCCAGTTCTGGTACAACATTCAGTTCAACATTCCCGTCTGGAACTTCAACCAGGGCGCCCGCCGCGCCGCGGCCGCCGATATTCGCGATGCGCAGGCCAGCCTGTACGCACTGCGGAACGATCTGCTGCGCGAGGCGGCCGACGCCTATAGCCGCTACCGAGCAATCCGGGCGCTGGCGGAACGGTATGGCCGAGATATCTTGCCGCTGGCGATGCGGAACCAGGAGCTGAACCGCGAGGGGTACGAGAAACGCGAATTCGAACTGGCCCGGTTCCTGCAGGCGCAGAGGATCCTGAGCGAAACGTATCTGGACTACATTGGCGCACTGGAGCAGCTTTGGGATTCGGCCGCCGAGATCGGCAACCTGATGCAACTGGAACAGTTCCCATAACGGGTCGGGCGTCGCCGCTCGCAACGTCTTAGCCGAACGCCCTCGCTCGCTTGATCCCTGGCTTGCCGGCCGTGCGTGAATACAATATCGATACATGAACCAACTCCGCGTCCGGCGGCGTTGCTCTTTCTGAGTGAACGGACGTCAGCATGCGCAAAGGCGCAACTATCTTTCGCGTTGTGGTCTCGGTCGCCATTGTCGCCGGCGTCGGCGGGTTGCTGGCGGCGGCTTATTGGCATCTGCGGCCCCGCCTGGAGCCGGACAAGCCGACCGCCATCGGACGCAAAAGCATTTTGTTCCAACTGGCGCCAGGCAAGCCGGACACGATTCGCATTGCCCCGGAAGCCGTCGAGGCGATTCAGCTCAAGACGAGCCTTGTGGAGCAGGCGCCTTCGCCTGAACCACTGCGGTTGCCCGGCTCGTTGGGACTTGATCCGAACCTGCTGGTGCCGGTCCATTCGCGTTTTCCCGGCGAAGTGGCCCGGCTGGCGACGGTCGACCTGCCGACGATGGGCGGCAAAAAGACGCAGCGGTTGATCCGCTATGGCGACAGCGTAAAGCAGGGGCAGATCCTGGCGGTCGTCTGGAGCAAGGACATCGGCGAAAAGAAGAGCGAACTGGTCGACGCCTTGTCCCGGTTCGATCTCGACCAGCGGCTGCTGCAGCGGCTGAGTTCGCTCAAGCCGGGCACGATCATTCCCGAGAAGCAACTGGCCGAAGCGCGGCGCAACGTGGAAGCGGACGTGATCGCCAGCGAGAAGGCGATCCGCACGCTGCGCTCGTGGCGGCTGACGGAAGAAGAAATCGACGCCGTCAAGCAGGAAGCCGCCGAACTTCGCGAGGCTACGGCCAGAGCGATCGACCAGGCGGCCGCGCACGACGTGGAAAGCTGGCGGCGCGCAGCAGAAGCCTCGAAGGCGAAGTCCGCGGCCTTCAACGACGACACGAAGTGGGCCGAGTTGGAAGTCCGCGCAGCGATCGACGGCGTAATCGTGGAGAAGAACATCAACGTCGGCACGATCGTCGATCCGGCCGACGAGCTGTTCAAGATCGCGGATCTGTCGCGGATTCAGGTCCTGGCCAGCGTTTATGAAGAAGACTTGCCGTTCCTGGAGCGGCTGCCGCCGGAGCAGCGTCTGTGGGCGATCGACCTGCGCTCCGATCCGAATGACAAGCCCGTGCCGGGCAGGTTCGAAATGATCGGCAAGATTATCGACCCCGTGATGCACACCGGCGCCTTGATCGGCTGGCTGGACAATCACGATGGGCGCCTGCGGCTGGGGCAATTTATCACGGCCACGATCCAACTGCCCGCCGATCCAGCGATGGTCGCGGCGCCGGCCGGCGCGCTGATCGAAGAAGGACCGTATCCGGCCGTGTTCGTCGAGACCGACTCCGCGCGGCACGAGGTCACGCGGCGCAACGTGGCCGTCACGCGACGCGGGCGGAACCAGGTCTTTATTCGCTCCGAGCCGCTGGAGGAGGAACGTCAGGCGGGCGCCCAACCGCTGAAGGTCGGCGAGAAAATCGTCGTTTCCGGCGGGCTGGAATTGTTCTCGGAATTGCTCAATCTACAGGCCGGCGGCGAAGACGACGGCGCGACCCCTTGAAGCGCCGGCCGGAACCTTCCCCCACCGCGAGACTTGCAAAGCGCTATCTATGGCGTACCGACTGATTCAATGGGCCTTGGGCGCTCCGCTGGTTGTGTTGCTGCTGGCGGCGGCGCTGACGGCCGTAGGCGGCTATGCCTTCCTGCACGTCAACGTCGAGGCCTATCCTGACCCGGCGCCGGCGATCGTGGAAGTGATCGCCAAGTATCCCGGCGCCAGCGCGGAGGAAGTCGAGCGGCAAGTCACCATTCCGCTGGAAGTGGCGATGGCCGGCATGCCGGGCTTGAAATACCGCCGCAGCAAGTCGTTGTTCGGCCTCTCGCATTTGCGCATCCAGTTCGAATACGGCGTGGACTACTACAAAGCCCGGCAGGAGGTAATCAACCGCCTGCAGTTCGTGGAAGACCTGCCCGAAGACGTTCAGCCGACCATCTCGCCGGCCAGCCCGACGGGCGAGATCATGCGTTATACGCTGCGCAGCCCGAAAGACCGCCTGGGAAGAGACCTCTACACGCTCAATGATTTGAAGTCCGTGCAAGACTGGGTGCTGGAGCGGCAATTCCGCGGCGTACCGCGGATCATCGACGTCGTCAGCAGCGGCGGCACAGTCAAGCGGTACGAGGTGCATCCCGACCCGGACCGCTTGCTGCGGTACGGCATTGCGTTGGAGCAACTGCAAAACGCCATCACAAACAATAACCGCAATGTCGGCGGCGACTATTTGTTCGAAGGCGAAAACGTGCTGAATGTCCGCGGGATCGGCCTGATCGGCGGCGGCCTGGATCCGACGCGCTCGATGGAAGTGCTCAAGACGAGCGACCCGGTGCTTGCCTCGCAGTATCTCAGGCGGCAGGAGGACCTGCGGCTGGAGCGCATCCGGCAGACCGTGATCTTGGCCATGAACAACGTGCCGATCCGAGTCGAAGACGTCGTGGAAGGCGGGCCGCTGCACTACGCCGACGACGTCGGCTTTGAAGGCGTGGTCGTCAATCATCTGCCGCGGCTGGGCAAAGTCAGCTTGAGCGCGCCCCGCAAAGACGAACAAGGCCAGATCGTCCGCGACGCCGTTGGCCGGACGGTCTGGGACAACGAACAGGAACGCGTGCAAGGCATCGTATTGCTGCGCAAAGGCGAGGCTTCGCGGCCGGCGCTCGAAGACGTGAACGCCAAAATCCGCGAACTGAACGAGGCGGGCAACGTGATGTTGCCGGGCGTGCAGATTGAACCTTATTACGACCGCACCAGCCTGATCGACCTGACGACCGAAACCGTGCACGAGAACCTGGTTGTGGGCATGGTGCTGGTCTCGCTGATTCTGCTGATGTTCGTCAGCAACGTGCGCAGCGCGTTGATCGTGGCCATCAACATTCCGCTGGCTCTACTATTCGCCTTCGCGGTGCTGTTCCTGCGAGGCAAGTCCGCCAACCTGCTATCCATCGGGGCCGTCGACTTCGGCATCATCGTCGACTCCTCGGTGATCATGGTCGAGAACATTTATCGCCATCTGAGCTCGGGCGAATACTCGGACCTGCCGCTGAAGGAACGCATCTTGCGCGCCTGCCGCGAGGTGGAACGCAGCCTGTTCTTCACCACGGCCATCATGGTCTGCGCATTCCTGCCGCTGTTCACTATGCAGGGGCCGGAAGGGCAGATTTTCGGCCCCATGGCCGACACTTATGCGTTCGCCTTGGGCGGCGCCTTGATCCTGTCGTTGACGGTCGCGCCGGTGCTGTGCCTGCTGCTGTTCAAGAATCTGCGGCCCGCGCCGGATAACTTTCTGGTGTGGTACTTGAAATCAGGTTACTTGAGAAACCTCGACTTCTGCCTTCGCTACCGCTGGGCCACGGTCGGCGTGATGCTGGCCTTGATTGCGTTTACCGGCGCCATGCTGCCGCTGCTGGGACGCGAATTCATGCCCGAGTTGGAAGAAGGGAATCTCTGGGTTCGCGCCACGCTGCCCATGAATATCTCGCTCGACGCCGCTTCGGCCAAGGCCGACGTCGCCCGAAAGATCATGCAGGAGTATCCGGAGGTCGAAGTCGTCGTGGCCCAGACGGGCCGGCCCGACGCCGGCACGGATCCGACGGGCTTTTACAACGTCGAGTTCTTCCTGCCGCTGAAGCCGCATGGCGAGTGGCCGGCGGTCAAGGAGCGGACCGGCTGGCAGGCCTGGCTGGGCGCCCGACGGCCGCGGACCAAGGAGGAACTGATTGCCGAGATGAACGCCGAACTGGCCAAGAACATCGCCGGCGTCAACTGGAACTTTTCGCAGAACATCCGCGATAACGTGATGGAGTCTCTCTCGGGCGTCAAAGGCGACAACTCCATCAAGATCTTCGGTCCCGACCTGGACGAGTTGGAGCGGCTGGCCGACCAGGCGAAAACCCGGCTGACTTCGATCGGCGGCATTGCCAACGTGGGCGTGTTCCGCGTCAAGGGGCAGCCCAATTTGGAGATACCGGTCGATCCGCACAAGTGCAACTACTGGGGCGTCACCGTCGATGACGTTGACGATTTCGTGGAGATCGCCGTGGGGGGCAAACCGTTCTCGAAAATGATCGAAGGCGAGAAGCGGTTCGACATCACGCTTCGCTGGCCCGCCGAATTGCGGAGCAACGTGCAGGCGATCCTGAACATCCCCGTTGACGTCTCCAACAACGAGATCACCGGAAGCGAGGCGCCGAGCGTAGGCGAAACGGCCGTTTCCAGCGCCAGCCGCGGGTTGTCGACCAGCGGCACCAGCGAGCAAATGCCCTCGCTGACGGGCAGCCTGTTCGGCGGCACGTTCAACGACTTTGACAAGGCGCCGCGGCGTCGGCTGCGAGACCTGGTCACGCCGCTCAACGACCGCGGCGAACTGGATCCGAAAGGACGCTTCGTCCGCAGCGGCGCTTCGACGATTGCGCGCGAGCAGGGAAATCGTTTGATCGCCATCAAGTTCAGCGTCCGCGGACGCGATCTGGCCGGGGCCGTGGCCGAGGCGCAGGAGAAAACGGCCGAGTTGTTCAAATCGCCTTACCGGGCCGAGTGGAGCGGCGAGTTCCAGGAGATGCAAGAGGCCGAGCACCGGCTGATGTACATCATCCCCGTTTCGCTGGCGATGATCTATATCCTGCTCTACCTGGCGTTCCGCTCATTGCTCGACGCCGCGCTGGTCTTCTCCAACGTCGTGGCCTTGTCGCTGGGCGGCATTTGGGCGCTGCTGCTGACCGGCACGAATTTCAGCATCTCGGCGGCGGTCGGTTTCATCTCGATCTTTGGCGTGGCCGTAATGGATGGACTGCTGTTGATTTCATACTTCAATCAGATGCGTTATCACGGGCTGCCGCTGCGCGAAGCCATCATGCAAGGGGCGGAGAAGCGCGTGCGACCGGTGATGATGACCGCGCTGACGGCCATCTTCGGCCTGCTGCCGGCGGCCTTGTCGACGCGGATCGGCGCCCAGACGCAACGTCCGCTGGCCATCGTGGTCGTGGGCGGCATGATCAGCACGCTGTTCTTGACCCGTTACCTGATGCCCGTCTTATACAGTTTTTACGGACACCGGGCGCCCTCGGCCGAAGCCGGCCAGATGGCGCACTAAATCACAAACCGTGATCCCGGGAGAGTTGTAGCGGAACGCGTGAGCGCTGCGGAACAGATTTCGTGAGAATTCCAGCCTGAAACGCATTGCTGACGGAATTCTCACGAATTCCGCTACAGCCCCCGCGCCCCGGAATCGCGGTTGTTAGCCTGCGTGATTCATCAGCGCACGTCAATCCGTCGGTGGGCTGACGTCCAAGCCGAATGCGTAGAAGATAAAAGATCGCAGCGAGCAGCGCGTCGCTAGTCGCACTCTTCGACGGCCGAACAAAGCGGTTTGGGAATCACCACGC
Source organism: Pirellulales bacterium (assembly GCA_035547635.1). Classification (GTDB taxonomy): domain Bacteria; phylum Planctomycetota; class Planctomycetia; order Pirellulales; family JAICIG01; genus JAICIG01. Next base: position 11,048 of record DASZUP010000106.1, on the reverse strand, counting down.
CCTTCCGCTTGCCGGGTTCGGCAAGCAGTTCGGCAATGGTGCTCTTCCGCAAGGCGTCTTCGACCAGGGCGACGGCGTTGTCCAGGCGGCGGTGCAGCGGGCAGAGAGACATGTGCCCTTTGAGACCTAACGGGCAACTCGTGATGCGGCGGAGCGGATCGACGGCCTGCACCACGTCCAGCACGGTCAGTTCCGTCGCCGGGCGGGCGAGCGTAAAGCCGCCGTGCAGGCCGCGCTGGGCGTGAACCAGGCCTGAACGGCTGAGCGACTGCATGACCTTGGCCAGGTAGCCGGCCGGAACGTGCGTCACTTCGGCAATCTGCTGGGTGGTTTGCGGGGCGGTCTGCTGATCGGCCAGGTAAACGATGGCCCTCAAAGCGTATTCGGCGGTCTGTGAAATCATGCGTGGCCCGAGAATCGGAATAAAAGGATAAGTGGACCTTGACATCCACTATCTGTGCAGTATCCTCATCGAAGCTGGATAACTGGACTTAATTATCCACTAATGGTCGCGTGTGGGCAAGGTCCGTTGGGCTGCGTGTTTTGCGGCCCGCCTGGCAACAACGATCGTCATTCCTCAATTGCTTCGTGAAAGGAGAGTTCATGCGCCGTTTTATTTCCACCCCTCGGTTGATCGTCCTCGGCGCGGTCTGCGCGGGAAGCGTCGCCTTCGCCTCGTGGCGCCAACATAGCGCTTTGGCGGTCGAAAAGCCGGCAGCGGAGAAGCCGTCGGCGGAAGGCGTCGATCCGACGGCGCTCGAGCGGGCTCGGCGCGAAGTGAAAATGCTCGACGATCTGTACAAGACGACGATCGTGTACATCAACGACACGTACGTGAAAGACGGCGATGAGCCGGCCGCCGGAGAGATCGCCCGCGATATTTTCGGCGCCATGAAAAAGAAGGGCTGGCACGACGCTCGACTGGTCGACGCCACCGGCAAGCCGACGAACGACGAGAACGCCCCGCGCGACGCCTTCGAGAAGCAGGCCGCCAAGAAAATTCTCGGCGGCGAGACGTACGTTGAGGAGCTGGTCCGCGAAGACGGAAAGACCTTTTTGCGGGCCGCCACCGTGGTGCCCGTCGTCAATCAGAAATGCTTGATGTGTCACCCGGGCCACAAGGTGGGCGACGTGCTGGGTACGGTCAGCTACAAGATTTCGATCGAATAACGCTCAGGCGCGCCCAGGGGCGGTTCGCCAACAGTTTCCTTCTGGCCGGCCCGGTCGTCCGTCAGCTTGACGGGCGACCGGGCCGCTTTGTTTGCCGCGGATGGTTTCCAGCCGCGGCGTCCGGCAAACTTTCCGCAAGCAGCCCTTTGACGCGTCCGGCAAAGTTTCGCCTGCCGTCACATCTGACCGCGCAATGCTGAGGTTGGCGCCGGTCGTACGGCGCCCCGGAGCAATTTTCAATCAGGAGCGGCGAGTGGAACGAAGGTACTCCCTGAGGGAACTCGCTGCCTGGAAAGTTCTAAGAATTGCTGCTCCTGGTGATCGCGCATGGGTCGATTGGCGAAACGTCTATTGAAAACCTGCGGACGGCCGGCGTTGGTGCTGCTTCGGCCGTTCCTGCGCCGCCTCGATGCGTATTTGAACCGCCACATCGCCCAGTTGGCGATGCAGATGGAGGTCTGGCACGGGCAGCACATGCAGGCCCTGCGAGAGTTCGATTTGCTCGGCGACAGTCTGGTGCGAGAAATGGCGCGGCTTCAGCTCCAGCTCAGCCTGCTGGAAGAGAGCCTGCGAGAGGCGGTTCCGCATCAGGATCCGCAAGACGACCAGGCTGCGGGCACGCTGCCGGCGTCTCGGCGGCCGCCTTCTCAGGCCGCATAGCGAGAGAGGCGACCTGCGCAGGGTAAAATCTCGGCGCCACGGATCGCACACGAGGCGAGGGCCGCCTGCCCCAGCGGGTCTAAATCCCCCAGACTCCGCTTCCGGAAATCCTTCTTCAAGCCTCGCCTTCGCTCTACCGATACCAGAGGCGAGAGTAGTTTGCGGCCGGCCGCGTGCCGAGACAGCGAAATATCCCATCTTGCCGCCGCAAGCCTTGTCCTGGTTGCTGATAATGGGCGAGGACCGTTTTGATGCGATTTCTGCCATCGCTGCTGGGTTGCACCGTCGTTGCTTGCGCAACTGCGGCCGGCGCCGCCGTACCGCCGCTTCCCCAACGCGAAGCGCCGCTTGAGTACGTGCGTTTCTCCGACATCAAAATTTCTTTCAGCTACAAAGCGCCGAAAGACCAGGACAAGCCGACGGAGGTCCACCTTCACGTCTCCAAGGATCGCGGCCTCACCTGGGAAACCGCACAAAAGACCCGCCCGGAAACCAAACACTTCGTGTTCCGCGCGCCGAAGGACGGCGAGTACTGGTTGATGTCTCGCACCAAGTACGAGTCCGGCAAGTACCTGCCGTCGGGGCCGGCGAAGGCCGAAATCAAAGTGGTTGTCGACACGACGCAGCCGGAGCTTGATTTAGAGGCCATCCGAGGCGAAGGCGGAGAAGTCCACGTTCGCTGGAAGCTGTACGACGCCAACCTGGCTCCCGAAAGCTTCAAGATCGAATACAAGGTGGCCGGCGCCAATCAGGGCTGGCAGCGGGTCGCCGTCGATCCGCCTGCAGCGGAAAAGTCCGCCGAACCCCACGAAGGCGAAATCGCCTTTGTGCCTCAGGGCCGGCCTGACTTTGGCGCCATTACCGTGCGAGCCGAAGCGGCCGACCGGGCTGAGAATCGCGCCATCACGGAGCGGGCCGTGGCGCCGGCCGCCGCGCAAGGCGCCGGCGGCGCTGCCGGAGTTGCAACCGAAGGCGGGGCTGCGTCGACGGAGAGCGATGAAGAGGCGCTGCCGGGACCCGGCCTGGGTCCGGCTGCGGGCCGCCTTCCGCCGCCGCCAGCCATGTCGGACCGGTTCCCCGAAGATGTGACCGCGCGCCGCACCCCGTTTCCAGCCACCGAGGCCGAGACGCCCTATCCTCGCACGGAAACGCCCGGCTGGCCGCCTCAGCCGCCCAATCCGGCGCCTGACCGGCAAACGTCCGCCGCACGTCCAAGGCAATCCGGCCAGTCGCTTCCGTCTCGCGCCCCGGCGTCGACGGTCAGCGAACCGGTTCGTCCGCCTGTGGCAGCGCGCTACGAAGCCGAGTCGATTGTCGCCGCGGGCGAGATTGCTGCGGCGGCGCCAACCGCCGCTTCGCTGCCGCCCGGCGTTCAACCGCACATGGTCAACAAGCCGCGCTTCGAGTTACTCTACGATGTGGAGTCGATCGGATCGGCCGGAATTTCGCGGATTGAACTCTGGGGCACGCGAGACGGCGGCCAAACCTGGAGCAGTTTCGGCGTGGACGAAGACGGCCGCAGCCCGATGCTGGTGAATGTTGATGGGGAGGGGACGTATGGGTTTCGCGTGGTCGTCACCACCGGCGCCGGCGTGGAAGGCGCCGTGCCGACCAGCGGCGAATTGCCCGACGTTTGGGTCGGCGTGGACTTGACCAAACCGCAGGGCAACCTGGTCTCGGCCGTACAAGGCAGCGGCGAGGAGGCGGGCGAGATGATCATTTCGTGGGAAGCGGGAGACGAACGGCTTGCCGCGCGTCCGGTTTCGCTGCGGATGAGCGAGTCGCCTGACGGGCCATGGCATGCCATTGCCTCGGGCTTGGAGAACACCGGGCGGTACGCATGGCGGATCGATCAGCGCGTGCCCCCGCAGGTCTACCTGCGGCTCGAGGTCCGCGACGAGGCAGGCAACGTGCGAATCGATGACTCGACAGAACCGGTCGAAGTGCAGCGAGTCCGGCCGCAAGGCCACATTCGCGACGTGCGTCCTCTGGGCGAGGCTCGACGCCCCGGTGCACGGGGGCGAGGCTGAGCCGGCGGGACCAGGCCGGAACGCATGCAGTCGCGCAGCGCGGACGATTTCTGGCGGCGATCCTTCCGAGACGGCGGATTCACTCTAGAATGACGCCAGCACGGCGCTGTTTCCGCCGCGCAGAGGAGAAACCGCTAACATGCCTGCCTTGCACGCGCTTGATTACCTGGCAGACGCCGCCTCGACAAAGATTCCGCCCGTCTGCGTGGCGTTCGGCGACGAACCATTCTTGAAAACCTCAGCGCTGGCGGAATTGCGACGCGCCGCGCTGGGCGAGGGCGAAGCTGAGTTCTCGGTGACCCGGTTCGAGGGACGCTCGGCGGAGCCGCGGGCCGTGTTCGACGAACTTTCCACCATCGCCTTGTTTGGCGGCGGCGGGCGCCTGGTGATTGTCGACGACGCCGATGAGTTTGTAACTCGCAATCGCGCTGTGCTGGAAGATTACGTGGCTCGCCCGAGCAAAGCCGGGGCGTTGGTGCTGGTGGTCGACGCCTGGCCGAGCAACACCCGGCTGGCCAAAGCCGTGGCGGCGCAAGGATTGGCGATCGAGTGCAAGCTGCCGCCGTCGGCGCGCGTGCTCAAATGGCTGGAAAGTTGGGCCCGCAGCCGTTATCAGGCCAGGCTGGAGAGAAGCGCTGCGGAGTTGCTGAGCGAGATCGTCGGCGACGAGATGGGACTGCTCGACCAGGAACTGGCCAAGCTGGCGGCCGCGGCTCGGGACGAACCGATCTCTGCCGAAATGGTGCAGCGACTGGTCGGCGGCTGGCGCGCCAAGACCGCCTGGGATATGCTCGACGCAGCGATTGAAGGCCGCACGCAGCAAGCGCTCGTTGAGTTGGATCGCCTGCTGCTGGGCGGCGAAACGGCAATTGCCGTGCTAGGTCAGATCAGCGCTTCGCTACGGCGTTTCTCGGCCGCCGCCCAGCTTGTGGAGACGGCTGAAAGCTCCGGGCGCCGGGCCAACTTGCGTCAGGCCTTGGAGGCGGCGGGCGTCAAGACGGCGCCATTCATCATGAACAAGGCCGAAGCACAACTGCGGCGGCTGGGCCGTCAACGCGCCGTGGCGCTGCGCCGCTGGCTGCTGGACGCCGATCTGGCTCTGAAGGGTTCAAGTTCTTCGCCGCCAAAGGCGCGGATTGTCCTGGAGCAACTGCTGGTCCGGCTTTCGGCGACGCCGAGTCAGGCGACGCTAAGCCCGGCCGCCGTCCGGCGTTAAGCCCCCCTCGTTTTGGTTGACTTGGCGCCGGGAATCTTTATCATGAAGCTGTGGGGATCTAAGGGTCCGGGGGTTCTGGCAGATCATACTCGAACCGGTCACACTTGAAACGGAGAGGCGAGTTCCATGATGCGGACGATTAATGGCGGCTTGACGAGAACGCAGGGGCGGTCTTGGCAACGGCAACCCTGGCGACCGGGCGCCGGACGCGCGCTCTGGATCGTCGCGGTCGGCTGTTTCGCCTGGACCTCTTCGCAAACGTTCGCGGCGGAAAAGAACGATTCCAGCGACAAGGACGGCCTCAAGGCCGCATCCAGCAGCGCGATCAGCGACGATGACGTGATCAAGTTCATTAACGCGCAGATTCGCCAGGGCTGGACCGACGCGGAAATCTCGCCCTCGCCCGAGGCGACGGACAACGAGTGGTGCCGCCGCTTGTTTCTCGACGTCGTCGGCCGCGTGCCGACCGTCGACGAGATGCAGGCGTTTCTCAGCGACAAGTCGCGAGACAAGAAGGCCAAGCTGGTCGACCGGCTGCTCGACTCGGACGAATACGTCGAGGAATACGCCCGCAATTGGACGACCCACTGGACCAACTTGCTGATCGGCCGCCCAAAGACGGCTCGTGACGAGGCTCGCGACCTGATCGACCGCGACGGCATGCAGCAGTACCTGCGGCGCACGTTTCTGACCAACAAGCCGTACGACAAGATGGTCTACGAGCTGGTCAGCGCCACCGGCGCCAACAAGCCGGGAGAAGACGAATATAACGGGGCAGTCAACTTCTTGCTGGACAATCTGCAGGAAAACGCCACCACGGCGACGGCCAAGACGGCCCGTTATTTCCTCGGCATGCAGGTGCAATGCACCCAGTGCCACAACCACCCGTTCAACGACTGGAAGCAGGACCAGTTCTGGGGCATGAACGCCTTCTTCCGTCAAACGACCGCGCTGCGAACGTTTGAAGGGCGCGAGATCGCTTCCGCCCGGTTGGAGAACGAAGATTTTGCCGGCGAGGGGACCGATCCGAAGGAAGCCGAGATCTACTACGAGCTGCGCAACGGCATCCTGCAAGTCGCCTACCCTACGTTCGTCGACGGCACGACGATCGACCCGAGCGGCTACGCGGACGAGGTCAATCGTCGTGAAGAATTGGCCAAGCTGATCGTGAAGTCAGAGTATCTGGGGCTGGCGATCGTCAATCGGATGTGGGCCCATTTCCTCGGCTACGGCTTCACCAAGCCGATTGACGACCTGGGGCCGCACAATGCGGCCTCGCACCCCGCGTTGTTGAACTACCTGGGCGAGCAGTTTTCGGCCAAAGGCCATGACCTGCGGCGTTTGATCCGCTGGATCACGCTCAGCGAGCCGTACTCGCTCTCCAGCCGATTCGGCAAGCGGGTCGCAAAGAATGGCAGCGACGATCCGACGCTGGGCGTCAAGCCGATGTTCAGCCATTTCTACGTTCGGCAGATGCAGGCGGAAGAGCTTTATGAATCGCTGCTCGTCGCCACCGAAGCCCACAAGACCAAGGGCAGCTACCAGGACCAGGAGAAGACCAAGGGAGATTGGCTGCGGCAGTTTACCTTGGCTTTCGGCACCGATGAGGGAGACGAGACGACCACCTTCAACGGCACCATTCCTCAAGCCTTGATGATGTTCAACGGAGAACTGGTCAAGAAGGCGACCAGCGCCGAGCAAGGGAGTTTCCTGTATAAGATCGCCACGGGCGACATGAAGCCTCACGCCCGCATCGACTACTTGTACATGGCGGCTCTCGGACGCCGGCCCAGCAGCAAAGAGATGCGGCTGGCCAACGATTTGCTGGTCGCCCGACGCGGAGACGCCGTCGCTGCCATGCAAGACGTCTGGTGGGCGCTGCTGAACAGCAATGAGTTCATTCTCGTCCACTGACGCCTGGCGCTGCCTGTTCTCATGAGCTTCAGGGCCGCGCGGTTTTCTGCGCGTGCCCTGGACGCGCTCCGTAACGGCGCGGCAATCTTGCCGCGTCGCGGGCGATCCTGCCCCTCCGGGCCCGGGTTGACGAACGCGCCTTCCGATGCGGCGCTAGTCGCATCGCCCTGCAGGCCCCCCTTCCGCCTGCCAACGACCTCGCGGCGTTTACGGTTTTACCTCATGAAAACCGATCTGGACACCGAGGCAAAAATCGCTAAAGTGCCGCCCCCGTCGAAAGGTGGAAAGGAGTCTGCCGATGAATCGGTCCTTGGTGCTGTTGCTGGCGCCGCTTTTTGCAGCCGGTTGCCACAACGCATCCCAGGCCACTGATCCGTTCTTGCCTCGTACTACCGTACCGCCCCCGGCAACGGGTGCGGCTGTAGGAGGCGCGACGGCTGCGCCGTACTATCCCGGCCCGGCCGGCGGAACGGCTGCGCCGCCGGCTTCGAACAATTTCTATCCACCCGGCGATAGCTACAACTATCCGTCAGCCGTTCCCGGCTCGGCCCCTCCTTCCGGTCCGCCAGCACCGCGGGCCACTGACAATTGGCCCATGACCCGGCGAAACAACGGCGACAAGCAATCGTCAACGTCAAGCGCCGCCGGGACCGCCACGGTCGCCATTCATTCCCCTGGCGATTCCGGAGCAGCGGCGCAAGAGCCTGACGTCACACTGGCCTCCGCAGAGACTGAAACTTCACATCCTTCGCGCCCGGCGGGCGGCTCGAACGAAGTGAAAATCGTCCGCGTCGTTGCTCCGGCCGCCGGTAGCAGTTCGGACGCCGTCGCTGCCAACGCCCCGGCGGAGCCGCGGCGATTGCCGGCTTCGGATGAGGCGATTGACATTATGGACTTGCCGCCTGCTCGCAAGTCGAGCTCGCCGCAGGCATCGCGGCGAATCGCACTGGCTTCGAACGAAGAGCCGGCGCCGAACGCGGAGAGTTCGGCGGCCGGCGGCGCCGATCCTGAGCGAGCTGGCCGCTACGCCTACGCTCCTGACTACCGCTGGCTCAAGGGCCAATTGGAGTATTCGCTGGTCGACCATACCTGGAAACTCCGCTACATACCGATCGACGGCGACACCGACCCATACGGAGGCAGCGTCGTTCTCGAAGGCTCGGTTCCCGCCGAGTTCCAGGCTGGCGAGTTCGTGACCATCTACGGCAGCTTGTCGGGCGACGCGGCGGCGGGGCACTTTGCTCCAAAGTACCGGCTCGATTCCATTACCCCCCTGGCCGAGTAGCAGCGCGTCCAACTCGCACGGACGCAGGGCTGTAAGTTGCGGCGCCGCACGCTTCAAGCGATGAGGCGGCGGTCTTCTCATTCGCACGCGGGCAGCGGCGCCCTGCGCGGCTCTGCAGCGATGAAGCGCTGGCCGTCACAACCGCGTTTGCCGACATGACGGGCAAGTCCGGTGCGACCGCCTGCTGTGAGCGGATCGAACCGGTCGGGTCCGACTTTAACGTGCGTAACGCGTGCCAAAACGGACTCTCTAGCCTAGAATGGGGAGACGGCCGGGGAAGATCGATCACGTCGACGGTTGAGTTCTTTTTTCTATGAGTATCGCGGGTCAGTTGCGAGCTTTGACGAGCGGCGCCGTTCAGTACCGCATGGCGCAGTGGCGTACGCTGTTGCCGAAAATCGCCTCTTTTGAACCGGAATTGGAGAAGCTGAACGACTACGAGTTGCGCAAGCGGAGCCTCTCGCTCCGCTATCGGGCCAAAAGCCAGGAACCGCTGGACCGGCTGCTGCCGGAGAGCTTCGCCCTGGTTCGCGAGGCGGGCCGACGCACGCTTGGCATGCGGCACTTCGACGTGCAGATGCTGGGCGGGATCGCCATGCACAACCGGTCGATCGTCGAGATGCAAACGGGCGAAGGCAAGACGCTGACGGCCACGCTGCCGATGTATCTCAATGCCTTGACCGGCAAAGGCGCCCAACTCGCGACGGTCAACGACTATCTGGCCCGCCGCGACGCGGAGTGGATGGGCCCGCTTTACAAGGCGCTCGGCATCAGCGTCGGCGTGATCGAAGGCAACATGTCGCAGCCGGCGCGCCGCAAGGAATACGCCTGCGATGTAACCTACGGCACGGCCAAAGAATTCGGCTTTGACTTCCTGCGAGATCGCTTGCTGTTGCGGCGCATCACGGAAGGTCTTACCGATTTTCTCGGCGGCATGCTCGGGCAGAATGGCGAAGGCGGCGGCGAGCAGCCCGTCCAGCGAGGCGCGCACTTCATTGTCGTCGACGAAGCCGACAGCATTTTGATCGACGAGGCTCGCACGCCGTTGATCATCAGCGCCTTGCCGACGGAAGAAGAGAAGATCGCGGTCGAGTGCTATCGTTGGAGCTCCCAGGTCGCCGACCAGTTCGAAGACGAAGAACACTACGATTACGACCATGAGAAACAGACGGTCGAATTGACCGCCGCCGGCCGCCAACTGGTGCGCACCATCCCCAAGCCCGAGGCGATGGACTCGGTCGGCATGTTCTCCATTTACGAGTACATCGAGCGGGCCGTCAAAGTCAGGCGGGCGTTCATTCTCGACCGGCAGTACGTGGTGCGTGACGGCGAGATCGTGATCGTCGACGAGTTCACCGGCCGGCTTTCCGAAGGGCGCAAGTGGCGCGACGGAATTCACCAGGCGATTGAGGCCAAAGAAGGCGTGGAAGTGACCGTGGCCACGGGCCAGGCGGCGCGGGTCACCGTGCAGGACTTTTTCCTGCGGTACGAGCAACTCTGCGGCATGACCGGTACGGCGGCCAGCTCCGCTCGGGAATTGGCCAAGATTTACGAAGTCCGCGTGGCGCCCATTCCCACCAACCGCCCGGCGATCCGCCAGCGCCTGCCCGACCGCATCTTTGGTACGAGCGACGCCAAGTGGGAGGCCATCGTCGACGAAGTCCGCGAGTTCCATGATCTCAATCGACCGATCCTGATCGGCACCCGTTCCATCGATAAATCGGTCCTGCTCTCGCAGTTGCTCTACCAGGCGGGCATCGAGCATCGCGTGTTGAATGCCAATGAAATCGAGGCCGAAGCCGACATTGTGGCGGGGGCAGGCAGCCAGGGCAAAGTCACGGTCTCGACCAATATGGCCGGCCGCGGAACCGACATCAAACTCGGCGAAGGCGTCACCGAGATAGGCGGATTGCACGTGATCCTGACCGAAATGCACGATTCCGCCCGCATCGACCGCCAGTTGATCGGCCGTTGCGGCCGCCAAGGCGACCCGGGCACTTTCCGCCAATACCTTTCGCTCGATGACGACATCCTGCTCGCCGGCCTCGGCCCCGACAAGGCCGAGCGGCTGAAGCAACAAGGCGAAACTTCGTCCGGCCCATTCGATCATTTAGGCGGGTTGTTCCGCAAAGCGCAGCGGATTATCGAGCGGCGCCACTTCCGCGACCGCCGCGTGCTGATGTACTACGAAAAAGAACGCCGCAAGATTCAGAAGCAGATGGGCCAGGATCCGTATCTGGATACGGCCGGCTAAACGGCCGGCGGCCGCAGCGGAAGCGTGTGAAGACTCCGTTGCAGCGATAGCGCCGCGAGCCGAGTTGGCGTTTTCCGGACCGTGCGAGGGCCCCGGAACTCTCACGAGTTCCGCTACACAGTGGCGACGGAACTCTCACGAGTTCCGCTACACAGTGGCGAATCAGCCCCGGTTCTTCGCCAGGTCGCGCAGCACCTCCAGCCCCCGATCGATGGTCTCGTCGCTGGCGGCGTAGGAGATGCGGACGTGCGTATCCCGGGCGCTAAAAATGCCGCCGGGGATGATCAACAACTGCCGGCGGATGGCTTCGGCCACAAACTCGTGGCCCGTTCCCCACGGCGTCTTGGGAAACACGTAGAACGCGCCGCCCGGCGTGACTGTCTCGTAGTGTGCTTTCAATCCATCCAGGATGCGGTCTCGCTTGCGGCGATAGGCGGCGACCTGCTCGCTCATATCGACGTCCAGCGCGACGGCGCCCGCCCATTGCGCCGGCTGCGGCGCGCAGACGAACGTATATTG
>DASZUP010000105.1:0-2104 GCA_035547635.1 Pirellulales bacterium | reverse complement strand
AAGCGATCTTCCGCTTTGACCACGTGCAAGTCGGTCTGGAAGTGGCCGGAGAACTCGCGGATCACGGCGGCTTCTTCCGCCTGCCGCAGCAAGCCATTGTCGACCAGGATGCAGGAAAGCTGCTTGCCGATGGCCTTGTATAACAGCGCCGCGACGACCGAAGAATCGACGCCTCCCGAGAGTCCGCAAATCACTCGTCGATCGCCGACCAGCTCGCGAATGCGGGCGATGGCCTCGTCGGCGAAATCTCCCAGGCGCCAGCGGCCCTCGCAGCCGCAGACGCTGTTGAGAAAGTTCGCCAGCACGCGGCTGCCTTGCGGCGTGTGCGTGACTTCTGGATGAAACTGCAAACCGAAGACCGGCAAGTCGACGTGCTTGACGGCGGCAATCGGACAGGTCGAGGTGGCGGCCAGCGGGGCGAAGTCCGCCGAGACCTGCGAGACCTGGTCGCCGTGGCTCATCCAGACTTCGGTTTGGGCCGGCACGCCCTCAAATAAGTTGTCGGCGTTCGTGATCTGAATGCTTGCCCGGCCGTACTCCCGCGCCGGCGCGCTGTCGACGCGGCCGCCCAGCGCCTGGCAGGCCAGTTGCATGCCGTAACAGATGCCGAGCACTGGAATGCCCAAGCGGAACAACTCGGGATCGCACTTCGGCGCGCCGGCTTCGTACACGCTGGCAGGGCCGCCGGACAGGATCAGGCCCTTGGGCGCCAGTTCGCGGATGCGCTCGGCAGTGATGTTGTGGCGAACGATCTCACAGTACACGTTGTGCTCGCGCACGCGGCGCGCGATCAACTGGGCGTATTGCGAGCCGAAGTCGAGAACGAGCACCTTTTCATCGGCGATGCCGCCGCGCTCGCCGGAGCGAGTTTCCACGCTAGTCATAGCGACGCCAGGGCTAAAAACAAAAAGGCTCGTCCGGCGCGGACGAGCGAAACCACGAATTATAAGTATTGCGGCCCGCGGCTGCTAGGCGCCTGCCGCTACGCCCCTATTGCGATGCGGCGGCCGCCGGTATAGTGAAAAGTCGGCTGCGCCGGCCAGCGAGGCCCGGCGTGCCATCCCGATCTGTTTTTCGCTCGTCCCGTGGGGTGTTTGTCGGCTCGTGCAGATTCTGCTGACTAATGACGACGGCATTTACGCGCCGGGCCTGGCGGCCCTGGAACGCGAGTTGCGCAAGTTGGGCGACGTCTGCGTCGTGGCGCCGGCCACCGAACAGAGCGGCGTCGGGCATTCGATTACGTTTCTCAGCCCGCTGGTGGTGAAGGAAATGTTCGACGGCCAGCGACGCCGCGGTTGGGCCGTAGAAGGGAGCCCGGCCGACTGCGTAAAGATCGGCCTGTTCGAATTCTGTCCGCAGCGGCCCGATCTGGTGGTCAGCGGCATCAATGGCGGGCTGAACGCGGGGATCAATGTGCTGTATTCGGGTACGGTGGCGGCGGCGATCGAGGGGGCGTTTTTTGAAATCGACAGCGTGGCCGTGTCGCTGGAGTTCAACGAGCACGCTCAGTTCGAAAAGGCGGCCCGCCTGGCGCGCTCCGTGATCGAGCAGATTCTGAAAAAGAAAGGCCCTTCGCCGCAACTATACAATCTGAACATCCCAACGCGAGCCTTGGAAGAGCCCAAGCCGTTGCGCGTGGTGCCGATGGGCGTGGCGCGGTACGGCGAGCATTATGAGAAGCGGACGGATCCCCGGGGGCGGAGCTACTTCTGGGCTACGAATGAGCCGCCGCCGCCCCCCGGCGAGCACGAAACCGACTTGTCCGCCCTGGCCAAGGGGCACGTGACGCTGACGCCGCTCGATTTCGACCTGACCAAAAAGACCGTGCTTTCCGAGATGGAGCGTTGGGATCTCGAACTGCCTGCAAACTTCGATTGACGCGCAGCGGTTGCTCGTACCCGTGAATTAAGGCGGGCGGCATAAGGCTCCGAAAACGCCGGAGAATTCCGGCGGCAGCAAACTTCCGTCGCAATTGAGAATAAGGAGAGCTGGACGATGAAATCGTGTCTGTCTGTTCTGGTTCTGACGGGGCTCGTTCTTTTGCTTGGCTGCGGAGATGCTGGCGGAAGACGCCGCAATGCCGGCGGGACTGCCGGAGGCGCCG